>JAHJHM010000152.1 GCA_018823915.1 Candidatus Omnitrophota bacterium | reverse complement strand
TTATTGCAAAATTAGTAATTACGGCAAAGAAAAATAAATAATTTTAACTTGCTTGTGCCCGTTAGGGTATGCAATTTTCAATTTGCATTTTGCACTGAATATTCAGAAAAAACAGACGTGGTTCACTGAATATTTACCTTTTGCAACGTCTGATATCATTTGCTCATTTAAATCTTTGTACTTATGAAAGTTTCTATAAAAAAATTTCCGGTCAATCTTAATAACTTACTTTCAGGAATCATATTTTTTATTGTTGTCGGATTTATTTTCTTTATCTACTCTATTGATTTTTCTTCTTTAATCCTCGCCGTTGTCCTTATCGCTTATGCTAAATTTTTAAGAGAAATGGAAGGGTTTCCTTCTTATATAAACCTATCTCTTATAGGGATGATAGCAATTCTATCTTCTCTTTTTACTGTTCTTTATTTTAAGATTTCTCCCTATGGAATCCCGGCTATTGGGTTTGCTATCCTGGTTACGATTTTATTTGGCAATTTAGAGTTCTCTCTCATTTTTTCTCTTTTTATCTCTTTTTTAGGCGCGAGCATTGATGGGGGTAATTTTAATTTGGGAGTAAGTTTATTAATAGGATCTTTAGTGGCAGCAATTTTTAGCCTTGGGGCGCGTCACAGGCATCAGGTAATAAAAGCAGGATTGTTAGGAGGAGCCGCTCAATTTATTACGGCGTTTATTATGGAGAGAGAACAAAGCTTTTTTTTCCTCTCTAGTCTGGACTTTTCTCTTTTTACAACTTGCATCTTAAGCGGCTTTGTTTCTTCGATCGTTGTAGTTGGCGTGCTTCCTATTTTTGAGTATATTTTTAAAGTAGTAACCAACATATCTTTATTAGAATTATCTGATTTTAACCATCCACTCCTACGCCGGTTTATTCTAGAGGCCCCAGGAAGCTATCAACACTCTTTGGTAGTGGCAAATTTAAGTGAAGCAGCAGCTGAAAGTATTGGGGCAAACTCTCTTCTGACTCGCGTGGGGGCTTACTATCACGATATCGGCAAGTTGATTAAGCCCGAGTATTTTGTAGAAAACCGGATTTCTTACAAAGACATCCATAAGGATTTAAAACCTTCTATGAGCAAGCTTATTATTATCAATCACATAAAAGAGGGAGTAGAATTAGCCAGGAAATATCGTCTTAATCCTAGAATTATTGATTTTATTACTCAACATCATGGCCTGACCCTTGTTCATTATTTTTACCAAAAAGCATTAGGATTAAAGCTTCAGGGAGAAAATAAAGAGGAGTATCGTTACCCTGGGCCAAAGCCTCAAAGTAAAGAAATCGCTATTGTTGCCTTAGCAGATAGCATTGAAGCTTTGTCGCGATTATTAGAGGAGCCAACGCCTTCCCGCATCAAGGAAATGGTAAGAGAGGTAGTAAAAAAGAGATTTATGGAAGGAGAGTTAGATGAAAGTCATCTTACCCTAAAAGGGTTAGAGAAAATTACCCAAAGTTTCACCCATCTCCTAAGCGCTCTTTTTCATACCCGAATAAATTATCCTAAAGATGATAGAAATAATAAATCAGCAAAAGATAAAGAGGATAAATCTTAAAGAATTACGCGAATATTTAAAAAGAATTTTAATTTTTCTTGATATTCCTTCGAAAAAGATATCAATTCTTCTTTGCGATAATAAATTTATAAGAGGCTTAAATAAGAAATTTTTTAGAAAAGATTCTTCTACCGACGTAATTTCTTTTCCGTTAAAGGATGATTTCGACCCCGATTATTTGGGGGAAGTAGCAATCTCTGTAGAGGAGGCAGCTAAGGCAGCCAAACAGTACGCGAATACTTGGCAGGAAGAATTAGTTCTTTATTTAGTCCACGGAGTTTTACATCTTTTAGATTATACTGACCGAACAAAAAAACATAAAGAAGCAATGGATAAGAAACAAAAAGAAATTATGGAAAAGTTCGTAGTTCATAGTTCATAGTTCGTAGTTCATAGTTTTTTATCCTATAAGCTATGAGCCAAGAGCTCCGAACTAATTTATATGATTGAGAAAGATTTAGGTTTTGTTTTAAGAAGGTATAATT
Source organism: Candidatus Omnitrophota bacterium (assembly GCA_018823915.1). GTDB lineage: Bacteria > Omnitrophota > Gorgyraeia > Duberdicusellales > 4484-171 > JAHJHM01. The sequence continues at coordinate 20,416 of JAHJHM010000152.1, read as the reverse complement.
TTAGAGAAACAAGCTTGATTGCCACCCTGTATACTTCGCGATTTGGCAAAATACGTGGAATTTTTAAAGGATTTTATACATCTAAGCGGGAATTTTCTTCCACCTTAGACATATTTACCCTTAATGAGTTTGTTTTTTATCCCAAAAGAAGTGAAATTTGGCTTGTATCTTTTGCTGACTTGATTTTGGATTACTCTTTTTTAAGAGAAACTATCTCTAAGGCAAGGCTGGGGGCTCTTTTTTTGAAGCTTATTGACAGGACAATGCAGCTTTGGGATAGAAACTTTTTTGTTTTTCACCTTTTTAAAGATTGTTTATACTGGTTAAATCAAAAAGAAGAATTAAAAACTTCCTACATTTTTTTAATAAAATTTCTCGCTCTTTGTGGATTTAGGCCGCAGCTTAATCACTGCCTAACTTGCGAAGTTGAGTTAAAAGAAAAAGCTTTCTTTAATACATCCCGGGGAGGGCTAATATGCAAAAATTGTTACGGCAGTTTTAATTTTTCTTATGAAATCAGCAAGGAAACTATTCTTTCTTTTCTTTATATCCAGGAAACTACTTTCCCGCAGGTTTTAAGATTAGCTCTTACCTTAAATTGCAGAAAAGAGATGGACTATATCCTAAGAGAGTTTTTCCTGCATCACCTTGAGTTTGATATATTTCCTGGGTTTCCTCTGCCTGCTCCACAAGAGGAGGAGCTACTCGCTCTGCCTCCGGCTGAGCGAGTAGCTGCAAGCAAAAGAGGTGTTTACTGTGGATAGAGTATACTTAAGTAAAGATGGGTATGAGAAATTAGTAAAAGAGGTGGAATATTTGAAACATATAAAGAGAAAGGAGATAGTTACTGCCTTATCGCATGCCCGCTCTTTAGGGGATTTAAAGGAGAATGCTGAATATCATGCGGCAAAAGAAGCATTAGCGGTAAATGAAGGAAGAATCAGAGAGTTGGAAGATAAATTAAGTAGAGCCGAGATAATCGAGGAGACAGCTGTCTCTAAAGATAAAATATATATAGGAGGAAAAGTAAAACTTGTTGATTTAGACAATGATGAGGAGTTAGAATATGCTTTGGTGGGGGAAGAGGAAGCGAATCCGCTTTCCGGGTTAATATCTGTAACTTCTCCTGTAGGAAAGGCATTGTTGGGGCACAAACAGGGAGATGTTGTAGAGATAAATGTTCCCGCGGGAATGTTAAGGTATAGAGTAATTGAGATATTAAGATAGGCTTTTATTTTTTTATTGACAAAAGGGAAGAATTTATATATTATCTAAAAGGCAAGATTGATTTGGTTATGCGATTAATGTTTTCTTATGCTTTATAAATTATAGGTTCATTAATGTATCCCTCGCGCCTAAATATCTGAAAAATCTCTTGCGGCATTTTTCAGAAGCGCTTCGGGATCAATTCGACCGTACAATTTATGGATATAAATTGTGGTCTCATTGAGGAGGTGGAAGATGGAGGAGCAAACTAAGACAGAGGAAACTCAAGGTGCAGAGCAGAGTGCATGCGTTAGTGAGACTAAAGAGACAAAGAAGGCATCAGAATCTTTGAAGATGGTGGCTAAAATGGTTTTAGGCGGAGTCCTTATTCTTCTAGGATTAGGGGCGGTAATCGGCTGGTGGTCAAGTTTATGGATAGTTTTCAAAGGTTGTATCGGCCTCTTTTTAATTCTAGCAGGAGCAATCACTATTGCCATCGCCAAGGAATAAAATTAGTTAGCTACTTTTTTGGGCAGGTTTATTTCTAAACCTGCCCTTTTCGGTTTATAGTCCGGGTTTATTCTCCTACGCCGAATACCCCGTGGCCTGGCCTTCGCAGCCGGAGCGGCTGCTTCGGCGGAGTAGGCTTTGATGTAAGGAAAATTTTGGTGTTTCATTATGAAGAAACAAATGGCAACTATTGACGGTAATACTGCGGCAACGCATGTGGCTTATGCTTTTAGTGAGGTGGCGGCAATTTACCCTATTACTCCCTCATCTGCCATGGGAGAGACCGCTGATTTATGGGCGGCTTCTGGAAGAAAAAATATTTTTGGCCAGAGGCTAGAAGTAACAGCAATGCAGTCAGAGGCCGGGGCAGCAGGGGCAGTGCACGGGGCTTTATCTGCCGGCTCCTTAACCACGACGTTTACCGCCTCTCAAGGATTGCTATTAATGATTCCCAATATGTATAAAATTGCCGGGGAGATGCTGCCTACGGTATTTCATGTCTCAGCACGTTCGTTGGCTTGCCAGTCTTTATCAATTTTTGGCGATCATTCTGATGTTATGTCGGTGAGGAATACGGGGTTTGCTCTTGTCGCTGCGAATAGCGTTCAGGAGGTAATGGATTTAGCCGTAGTAGCTCATCTTGCCACTCTTGAGTCTAGAATTCCTTTTTTGAATTTTTTTGATGGGTTTAGAACCTCCCATGAAATACAAAAAATAGCTTTGATTGATTATGAGATTATGGCTTCCATGTTGGATACAAAGTATTTGGAGGAGTTTCGTAAACTGGCATTAAATCCTAACCAGCCCTGTTTAAAAGCTGGGGCGCAAAATCCTGACGTGTTCTTCCAGGGAAGAGAAACGGTTAACAAATATTACCAAAAATTGCCGGTAATCGCGCAGAAGTACATGAACTTACTGGCTAAAGAAACCCAAAGGCAATACCATTTATTTGATTATGTTGGCTCGAAGTGTCCTGAGAAGATTTTAATTGCTATGGGTTCAGCCTGCGAGACGATCGAAGAGACAATAAATTACTTAGTAAAAAAAGGCGAGAAAGTAGGGGCAATTAAGGTTAGGCTTTATCGGCCTTTTTCTGTTGAGTCTTTCATTAAATCAATTCCCCCCACAGTTAAAAAAATTGCCGTATTGGATAGAACAAAAGAGCCTGGCTGCGTGGGTGAGCCATTATATTTAGACGTAGTAGCGGCTTTAAGGGACAAAGACATAAAAATTATCGGCGGCAGATACGGCCTTAGCTCTAAAGAATTTACTCCTTCAATGGTAAAGGCGGTATTTGATCATCTTGACGCAAAGGCTTTTGATAATTTTACTGTGGGGATTAATGATGATGTTACTAATCTTTCACTTGCCGTTAAGAAAGAAATTGATACTAGCCCGGAAGGCACAAAAAGATGTATTTTTTGGGGGTTTGGCTCTGACGGGACAGTAGGCGCGGCTAAAAATTCGATTAAAATAATCGGCGACAATACGGACATGTATGTTCAGGGGTATTTTTCTTATGATTCTAAAAAGTCAGGGGGCGTAACCGTTTCTTACCTGCGATTTGGTAAAAACAAAATTCAATCTACATATTTAATAAATAAAGCTGATTTTATTGCCCTGCATAATCCCGCCTATATCGGAAGATACGATATACTAAAAAATATAACCGAAGAAGGTACTTTTTTGCTTAATTCCGAGTGGCCGCAGGAGGAAGTATTCAACCGCCTAACCAGAAATATGCAGGAGGCAATAATAAATAAAAAAATTAAATTTTATAATATAAATGCTTTGCAGGTTGCTAAGGAAGCCGGCTTAGGAATAAGAATAAATACGGTGATGCAGGCGGCATTTTTTAAGTTGTCCGGAATATTAGAGGAAAAAGAAGCAATTAACTTAATAAAGGAGACGATTAAGAAAACATACATCAAAAAAGGAGAGAATGTTGTTAAAATGAACTGTGATGCGGTTGATGCCGCCACCAAGGCTTTAAGAGAAGTTAAATGCCCTCAGCGTATAGAGGAGATATTAACGTCTTATGAGCCAAAGCAATTAATCCCCCAAGATTCGTCTATTTTTGCCAACAAGGTAATAGAAAAAATAATGCATTTAAAAGGCGATGAAATTCCTGTCTCGGATATGCCTCTAGATGGAAGGATTCCTACGGGCACAGCTAAATTAGAAAAAAGAGGTATTTCTCCCTTGGTTCCTCATTGGATAGCTCAAAATTGCATCCAATGCGCGATGTGCGCGCTTATCTGTCCGCACGCGAGCATAAGGGCCAAGCAGATAGAATCGGATAAATTAAACCATGCCCCTCCCACATTTAATACTATAAAATCTAACACTAAGAATGAGAAGAATTTACAGTTTAAAATTCAGATTTATCCTGAGGATTGCGTTGGCTGTGGCAATTGCGTCAATATTTGTCCCACAAAAGACAAAGCACTTACGTTTAAACCTATTGAAGAGGTACGGCAGGCAGGAGAAAATGATAATGTGGAATTTTTCCAAAGCCTTCCTGATAATATTATTGACGGCATGGCCATGGCAACAACTAAAGGGAGTCAATTAAGAACGCCTTTGTTTGAATTTTCCGGCGCCTGCGCCGGCTGCGGTGAAACTCCCTATTTAAAATTAATAACTCAGCTGTTTGGAGAAAGAATGATCGTTGCTAATGCCACAGGATGTTCTTCTATTTATGGAGGAACTTTTCCCACCACCCCCTATACGAAAACAAAAGAAGGCCGTGGCCCTGCCTGGGCAAATTCTTTGTTTGAAGATAATGCCGAGTATGGTTATGGTATGAGGCTGGCTGTTGATGTTAATAGAAGGCAGCTAATGGCAAATATTGAACAGCTGCTGGATGAGAAAATAAGTGAAGAGTTAAAGTACGCGTTAAAGGAGAATCTTAAATTATGGCAAGCAACTGACAGTCAGGCTCAAACCGCGGCTCAAAATACAAAAGATTTACTGGTGAAAGCCTTAAAGCTTGCTACCGGTAAGATTTTGCCAATTATAAAAAAAATAATAGAATTACAAGATTATATTGTTGAGTGCTCAATTTGGTGTATTGGCGGAGACGGATGGGCTTATGATATTGGTTATGGCGGCCTTGATCATGTATTGGCAGCAAAGAGGAATGTAAACGTCCTTGTTTTAGATACAGAAGTATATTCTAATACCGGAGGGCAGGCTTCCAAAGCTACCCCCTTAGCCTCAGTGGCAAAATTTGCCGCTTCAGGTAAAAGAACAGGAAAGAAAGAGCTTGGCCTTATGTGTATGAGCTATGGTTATATTTATGTTGCTTCCATTGCTCTTGGGGCTAATCCCCATCAGGCAATAAAAGCATTATTTGAGGCTGAAACTTACAATGGACCTTCATTAATCATTGCCTATTCCCCTTGTATCGCTCATGGATTTGATATGAGTAAGATGTATTTAGAAGAAAAAAACGCGGTTTTATCTGGATACTGGCCGCTTTACCGATATAATCCCCAATTGATAAATGAGAATAAAAATCCCTTTATCTATGAAACCAAAGATCCACAATTGGATATGATGGATTTTCTTATGAATGAAGGCCGTTACAGCATACTTAAGAGACAGTTTCCCCAAATTGCCGATGATTTGTATAAACAGGCAGTTAAATTCAAAAAGGATAAACACGAATTTTATAAAAAATTTAGCCAACTGTAAACAGTTTATGGTTGATAGTTTATAGGATCCCTCGCGCCTAAATATCTGAAAAATCTCTTACGACATTTTTCAGAAGCGCTTCGGGATCCCTGCCTCGACTTGCTCGGCAAGGCGGGAATTCGCCTGAGCAATTTATGAACGCTTTCGCTTCATAAGTTGTGGGCTTAGTATAGTTGGATTTATACATTGTCCCTCGCGCCTAAATATCTGAAAAATCTCTTACGACATTTTTCAGAAGCGCTTCGGGATCAATTCGCGCAGCCACTCATGTTCACTGCGTTCCATGAGTGACGCGCTCATTGAGGAGGTTTAAAATGGCAAAAATAACTATTGATGAAGATGCTTGTGTAGGGTGTGGTTTATGTGTAAATGTTTGTGAAGAATGTTTTGAAATGGCTGAAAATGGCATAGTTAAGGTAAAGAGTAATGAATGTACCGGCGGCGACTTACATGAGGTTGCCTCTCAGTGCCCGGTAAATGCCATAGGCATAGAAGAATAAAAGAAACCTTTATGTTATTTTGGAGAGGTATTAGGGCATTTGGGTAAGTTTGCTTTTTTGTCCTTTTACCCCTTGACATTTGGAAAAAAATATGTTATCAAATAAATGAGAGTTGACTGAGTTAATTGACAATTAGGCTTCTTTTGATAAAGGCAAACTTCGAGTAATCGAAGGACGCAAAGCTACCTGTCCCGATGAAAATCGGGAAAGAGGAGCTGCCGAGGAAGAGTTCGAAAATAAAATCCTAAGGTGTTTGCCTTAGGATTTTATTATTTTCAAAGTCGAGCCCTTAAGGTTGTTAACTGCCTTAAGGGCTTTTTTTATTTGGAGGTAGAAATGGGTAAAAAGATTTTCTTATTTGCAATAATTAGTACGATACTTTTGCCGGCATTTGCAAAAAATACAGTAGTTTTACGCGTATCCTGCGTTATCCCTCAAATCATTCAGGTTTCTAGTACCGAAGAGGACAAACTACCTCAAGCAATAGTACAGGTGCAAGAAGAAGAAAGAATCAGGGATGGTAAAATGGTGATGATTAAGACAGTGGTAAGTAAATGAATTGGCTGATAGCTGGTAGCTTATAGTTTATAGCCATAAACCATATACGAATAAACTATTTTTTCCTAAGAGGGATATGGTAAATATAGTTAATGCCTTCGTAAATTTCCACCTCTTTTTTAATCGGCACAGTCGGCAGGTAGTCAATGGGCAGGGTATTTATATCTAAGGTAATAGTATATTTTCCTTCCTCCAGTCCTCTAAAAAAGTAACGGCCTTGAGGGCTGGCAAAAGTGGTTTTTTCTCCCAAAGCCAATTTAGCCCCACCCACAGCAATATCACCAGCGTCAAACTTTTTGTTGCCATTGGCATCATAAAAAACAATTCCATAAATAGTGGAGGAAGTCGTTGCTCCAAAGTTGATTTTATTTTCTTTGCCATGGTAGATATCTACTTCTGATACTGAGGGGGTGGTAAAGACATACCCTTGGGGTAAACTGTCGGATTCAACCCTTACTGTTACTTTTTTTGCCCTTATGTTAGTGGAAAAATAGCCTTGGGCATCGGTAATTAATTCTTTCTTGCCTGCTATTATTTTAATTCCCTCCAGAGGGGGGTCGTCCATATCCTGTTTTCCATCACCGTTTAAATCTTTAAAAACAAACCCGCAAATTCGGCCTCTAGGATTCCAACGGAAAAAAGTATCCCAACTACTATTTATGCCAAATCTTACTTCTGCTTCCATGTATTCTTCTGTGGCAGCGCTTTCTGCCCAAATATTTCTTACTCTCGTCTCAGCAAAAAGCTCTACATCTTTAAAAGGGGCGTAAGTTAAGCGCAGGGACCCTTCTATGCTGTCCTCACCGGCTAAAAAGCTATGAGTAGAGGTTGTGTTTTCCTCATCGCGAAAATAAAATCTTAAGTCACTACTGATATTAGGAGTAATTTTTTTGTAATAATCAACCCCTGTTTCTAAAACTGCCGGCCGGGAGCGCTGGCCGGAAAACTGCTCCTCTAAGAAATTATAGTTATAATTCAAATAATAAGATAAGTCTTTAGCCAAAGCCAATCTCAAGCCGCTTGATAAAGTATAAACGTTATAATCAGAAGAGCGGGAGAAAAAATTTCTGCTTCTTTGGTAACCAGCTCCTAAAAATGTAGATAGGCTTCTCTCGTTAAATATTTTAAAGCTCTTAGAATAAGTAGTTCTCGCGTTTAGATACCGCCGGGGAAAAGATAAGCCTGGTTCATAGGTATAATAGAGAGTATTGTATAAAGAGGAAGTAGGGCTTAAGGATAAACTGAGATTAGTATTAGAATTAAAATTTGGCCTTCTTTTTTTCTCCTCGTTAAAAAGGTACCTATCCCGGTAAATATCAAGGTCAGAAGAAAAATTGACATTATCGGAAATTTTTAAATCTAGCCCTAGAACACCCCCAATTTCTCCCCGGTTGGGAGGATAGCCTGAAATAGTAGTAAAATTCTTTTCTATGTTTCGCAAATTACATCTAAGCGTTAAATCGTCCAGTTTATAAGAAGAATTAAAAAATCCTGCTAAAGAGTCTTCATCATAGGCAAGCTCAGAATAAAACTTCGCCAAATTTTGGCTGTGCTCGAACTCAAAAGAATAAACTTTATCTTTAAGGTAGCTTTCTCTTCCTCCCCCAAACCCCCGGGCGTAATTAAAGGTGTAGTTGGTTTTTGAGTAAGGAAAAAGTTTAATTCTTGCCCCTTCAATACAAGAATCTCTTTTTTCCAATATTCCCGGACTGACATAACCGTAAACGCCTTCTTTTTCCTTACCCCAGACTAAAGCATAATTTATTTTTTTACCGAATGCGTCGGCATCAAACCAAATTCCTTTAAGCAATTGTCCCGGATAAGAGAGATCAGAAAAACCTTTAGAAATATCGAAGCCTCTTATATTGAAATCTTTAAAATTGAATATCCGTCCATCGGTTAAGCCCAAGGTATAGCTGGTAAGTTCAATTTTATTACCATGCTCTACCCATCTCCCCGAGCCATCTAATTCCCCATAGGGAGTATCTCCGATGAATCCAGCCCATTGGCTAAAAGAAATGGTTTCTTTCTCTAAATCTTTTAGCCGCCTTCCACTATAGTAGGTTCCCAAGTTAGCATTATAGAGGAGTTTAAACGGCTCGGCTTGATAAACTTCCTTTTTTTCTTCTTTAATAAGGGCAATAAAGGCAGGAACAACTTTTATATTGAAAGTCCAGCGCCGGTTTTCCTCCCAAAGATGCAGAAAGGTTTCCCCGATATTTTTAGTGATTATTTTTACTTTTTTGTCATCAATCCTTGTTACGTCTATAACCCTGGGGTTAATTGTAAAGTATCTCTTTATGCTTTTACCTTCGACGATAAGGTCTTCTCCGAGGTTAATCTCCACTTGCGTTTTAGGTTGAGTGGCAAAAAGTTCATCGGTTAAATAGAGAGTGCGGCTTTTGCGAGATACAATTTTTATCCCCGGTTTATAAACCGGCTTGGATACTAATTCTGCCTCTTTCGTAGCTTTTTCTTTTTCAACTTTTTTTTTCATTTCTTCTTTAACTTCTTTTGGTTTCCTCCCCAAAGCTTTCTCTAGAAATGTTAAACTGTCTTTAATTTTCTCTTTTCTTTCTTTTTCTTTTATCTCTTCCGTATCCTTATAATCTTCATCATCATATTCATAAAAGGGGAGTTTTTCTTTCTCTTCTTCAAGGGTAAGGTAATCTTCCCTTTTTTTTCTATAATAAGGGGGTAATTTTTCTTCTTCTTTTTCTGTTTCTATGTGAGGCGGCCTTTTTCCAGTTGGAGGAAGCTCTTCAACCCGTCCTTCTTTTAGCCTTTTGATAAAATTAATGTAGAATAATGGATCATCTGAATCCGGCCGTAAGATTTGAGCAATATTAAGATAATGAATGGCCTCTTTGTAGTCCCCCTGTTCTAAGGCTTTATCAGCTAATTCCATTACAAAATCATAGGAAAGGTAGTATTGAGCGTAGAGGTTTACGGCAGGAAAGATAAGGAGAAAAGCAATAAAAATAAAAATAAGTTTTTTGTCCATAAGAAATTTCTATCCATCAACCCAAAAAGTACAATTATAAATTTAATTTTTTGTCCGTAGGCAGCCCTCTATAAATAGAAAGTTGGCTAGTCTCTTATTTCTATTATCTTGATGAAGTTTTTGGCATCTTTAATAAAATCAAGTTCTTTTACTAAAATATCACCCGCACCCAAATCAAAAGTACAGATTAAGGAGAATTTTCCAGCCGGTATTTTTTCTAAGAGCGGTATGGTAAATGGAGCTTTATCTTTAGGAAAAAGAAAGAGGTCTTCTAATTTTCCTCTATCTAAGACCATTCCCTCTTCATCCATAACAAAATATGAGCTAACAGAGTTTATAAAAACATCGCCTAAATTTAAGAATTCTCCTTTTATCTCGTCACCCTCTGTTTTGATGTTTCTTATTTTTGCCTGTTTCAAGCTGCCTTCTGCTTCCAGGAAAATTAAAGACCCTACTCTTCCTAAAACTTTCACGTTATAGCCGGCCTCTTCTTCTATTTCTCCTAGAGCAGTCTCAAAAAATAATACCGCGCAGTAGCTTCCTTTGGCATCAGGAGGCACTCTAAGAGAATAATTCACGAATCTTGCGCCAAAAGGGGGAAGTTTAAACTCTTGTGGAGAAAAACTTATCCACTGGGCGCAGGAAAATTGAGTAGAGCCGGAGGGAAAAAATTTTTTTGTCCCATCATAAGGAGGGATGTAAGTAAAATCCTCTAAGTAAACCTTAACCTTAATTTCCCCTGAAGAAGGATTCGCCACTTTAATTTTTCCGGTTAATGCCTCATCTTGTTTTACTTTCAGGTTAATTTTAGGGTCACTTATGCTCAAATTAAAAGAAAAGACATTATTGCCAATAAAAAGCAAAGATACTAAAATAACAAACCAACCATATCTTCTCATCATTTTCTCCTCAATGAGACTTGCATTTTTTTACTAAAAAATGCTTAGTCGAATTGATCCCGAAGCGCTTCCGAAAAATGTCGTAAGAGATTTTTCGGATATTTAGGCGCGAGGGACACTATTTAAGAGTAAGAGTAAATGCCACAGCTCCTGAATAACTTCCTGCATGGCGGTCTCCGGTAATCGGCTCGCCGGGCTTCCCTTCTTCTCCCGTAGAAAGGCCGTAATAGGCGCGTATTATTTTTGATTCTCCTGAATTACTATTGTAAATAATTCTTTCTCCTTGGGCGGCTAATCCTTCCTGCCCCAGTGAGTCCCCTGAAGGTATAGGGCCTTGAGCTACACTCTCGCCGGCCCATTTAATTTCATCTTCTGCTATGTAATCTGGGGTGACCACAAAACTGTTATTAAGATTATCTGCTTCGCTTACCAAGCCAGTAGAAGATTGGTTTATCTGATAAGGCCGGCCGGATGCGCGGGCAATGAGAAAGACAGTATAATAACGGATAGCTGTCCAGAGTTTCAAGTTTTCATCCCACCCTAGAGGGCCAAAGTCAATAGCGCTTGCCTCTCCGGAATGGCCAAACTCATAAGGGTCTTGGCCTCCTTCTGCCCACCTGAGCCAATAGGAAAGCTCTAAACTCGCAGGAAGAGTAAGACTTACTCCTATTGTGGTTGTATCTTGAGTAAAGCCTCCCGCAGAGAAAGTAAGTATAGCAATAGCAATAAGTACTTTTTTCATCATAAATTTTACTTTTATTTAGTCCTTCAACCTCTTTTAATTTGTCATAGCTCTACCCTAAGAGCTATGCTCATGAAACAGTAAGGGTTAAAGTTATCTCCCCTCTATAAGTTCCTGCTGGTTTTTCTGTATTAATAGGGTCTACGCCGGGGTTATCAGGAAAATCAAGATCCCCACAACCTATCCCATAATAGATTCGCAGCCACCCTCCGGAAAGGTTAGCTTTAGTATATGTTTGGTTGCTGTTATCGTAGCTAAATTTGCCCAGCGACGTCTCAACATCGTCAAGATTTACTCGTACTACTTTTACAAAACTAACATTCACATTGTTGTCAAGGTTAGCAGTAGCGCCCAGGAAAGAGGTTCTTGCATGGCTTATAGTCCAATTGTTCCCACCATTGTATCTAACTCCTAGGTCAATAGCAAAGTAGTAATCAGCGAGAAATATATGATGTTCATTGCTGTAGGTAAGTGTGTCAAAATGTATGCTTGTTTCATTATCAGAAACCCATACATCATCGATGGGGTTACCTGTGCCCAAGGGATCAATTTTACTTATTGTCACGTCAAACCCATTTTCAACAGGAATTGTGGCGCTGATTGTTCTTGTTACAGGATCAGCACCAAAAGCTAACCCGGTTAAGCTTGCCATAATTATTGCCACACCAAGAATTTTCGAAATTTTCTTACACATTTTACTTCACCTCCTTATTTTTTGCGAAGTAAAAAATAGAATTCGCCACAAAGGCGAACGGTCTATTCTCTATTTTCTATTGTCAAAACCTCTCGACTTCTTATAAGATGTTTTAAGATAGTTAATAGTTTACCACCTCCTTATTTTTTATCTTTCGGCTAAAGAGTAGGTAACTCCAGTAGAGTAATTACCGGCTAATGCCTCAAAAGATGGGGTAAGTTGATAGATAATTTTAACCGAAGAAGAATTACCCGTGCTAGATGTAAAAATAACCTCATCTCCCATTTTTACAGGGGTAAACTTGCTGGACTTCACCTTTCCTTCTGCCTCAATTCCTTCCGCGATAAGTTCCTGGCGCAGAGTAAAGAACTTATCAGGAATAGTATTTCCTTTTTCGTTAGTAAGAGGAGTACTTATTGTTTGAATTACCTGGTAAGGCTTGTTTAAATTACTATTTATTTTAATAGTTGCCGTTTTTTCCTGGGGCAGCGAATCAGGTTTAAGATTAGTAAAGGATAGGCCTTCTTCACTAGTAACCTTTATATCAAAAATTCTCCCTACGTTTATTTCTAAATCTATAGGCATTATTTTACTAATATTTTCTCCTTCAAGATAATAAACCAGCCTGCCGCGGTAGGTGCCGGCTTCGATATCGGCTAATTTTTCCTCGTCAATTAAAAAATTTATATAGAAACTATCTTTATCTCTTGAAGGCGAAGAGTAGATAAGCGTATCTTTGCGTTGTAAAGAAGAAAGGGTGCTGTATGAAGTTTCTCCCGAGGTTATCCCCGAGAGAAAAAACTTCAGCGCTTGCTCATCAAGAGCGATTCCTTTTTCATTACAAGGTAAAGATTCTACTCTTTGATAAAGATTTATTTTTTTACCTAAGCCGGTATTTGTGGTGAACATAAGGAAATCTTTTAAGGTATCTTTTGATTTTGTATCTAATTTGAGCCTATTTGTACCTGAGGAACTCTCTAAGCTTACATCAAGCTCAACCTCGGCATCAAAATCTATATTAAGAGTGTAGTTTATGGGGCTTGCGCCTTGCGGCTCTAAAGTATATAAAATCCTTCCCCGAAAATGCCCTGAGTCGGTTAATTTACTGCCGTCTACAGAATAAACTACGATGAACGAGTCGCTTGAGCCGGCGCTGGCAGAGGTATAAAGGATATCTTCCCTTGCGCTTAATGGCCTCACCATATCCTGGTAAAGGCTGCCAAAAGAGTTAGACCCCCGGACAGTATAGAAATTAACCGCTCCTTCGGGCAAAATTATTCCCTTTTCGTTGGTTATTGCTTCAAGCAAACGCTGTCTGATGCGGTATTGTTTGGCTTCGGTAGAAGTGGTACGCAATCTTACTTCCCTGCTTTCTACCTGCGAGGCATCTACCGTGCCAAAGCGCAGGCTGCTTCCTCCTTCATAAGGGGTTATAGAAAGATTAAAATCAGCCCAGGCATTATAAGAAAATAAAAAATAAAAAATAAAAAATAAAAAATAACCTAAAAGTTTTTTTATACTCTTACCTATAATCATCATTACTCCTTACCCATGGGGGTAGACCCTCCTGATACCTTTGAAGGAGGGGTCTTATCTGCGGTTACCCGCGTTAAAAATAAAAAAAACCTGAACTCGTCGCCTCCCAGCGATAAATTTAGGTTTTTGTCTGTTTCATATAAGGATAACATATTTATCCTTTATTTGTCAAGGCTAATTTCGACCTTCTGTGAAAGCGTTTTCATTACACAAGTAATAACACATTTTTCCCTTAATTTCAAGTAAAAAACAAAAAACAGATATTTGGGGAGAAGGGAAAATTAAGTTAGACGCTGAGAAGTCACGAGCAGAGGTTTTAGTCGCCGACCTCTTTTTTGTTAAGCGGATGATTTTAAAGGAAATAGTTAAAACTTGGTTTTTAGCTATTGAAGCTAAAATTCAGTTGAAGCTGGCAAAGGAGTTGATTGACAGCCATCGCAAAATCCTTGATATCATTAGGGTAAAACATAAAGAAGGAGTTGTGTCTATGAATTATATTCATCTGGCGAAAGCTGACTTAGCCCGGACTGAGGAAGTATATATTCAGGTTCAAGGTGCGTATAGCGAAGCGCTTCGTATTTTAGAATTGCTTTTAGGACGACAGCCTACATGTAGGTGATGAACGGTTTTGGCATTGGACAATTACTTATGATTCAGCGTTGGTAACTTTGGCTTATATTGCCGAAGGTGAATTAGACGAAGCACAAAAGATAATAGATTATTATATGTATACTCCAGGAATTTGGCGCCTGGGAGGGATTATTGAGGCCTTTGTTGCTGCCACTCCAATAGAAGGTTATGATTGGTCAGTGCGGACTGGCGCTAATGTTTGGTTAGGTATTGCCGCTGGACATCTTTATTTTCACACTAATGACGAGCGATATCTGAAATTCGCTGAACGAATAGCTGAATTACCACTTTCGTTACAAAACCAGGATAGGAATTCGCCGAATTTTGGCGGAGTTACCTTAGGCCCTCCAGGAGGTCCTAATGTTGCTGGCGATCAGCACATAGGCTATGATTCGCGTTTGCCGGCGTTTAGTGAGATCTATGCTACGGAGATCAGCATAGATGCGTATGTGTTGTTTAAGCTGCTGCATAAAGCAACTGGCAGTAAAAAGTATATACATGCAGCTGACAAGTGCCTTCATTGGCTGAAAAAAAATGGGTTAAACCGTACTGAGCATAGATTTAATCGGGGATACCGTGATGACATAGTGGCTACTGATATTCAAAGTTGGGGAGTTTCCGCGTTAGGGGTAGAGTTGTTAGATAGTTTTGAGAAAGGCTTGGCAGAAAATATGGTTCGATTTGTAGAAAAAAATTGTCTTTCTTTGGTAGAGTATAAAACTCCGGATAAAGGTAAAATTATGGTTAGAGGAGTAGATTTTATTGATAAACAGCGCGCCGCAGATTTAGGTAGAAAGCCCTTGGTTACTTTTGAATGGAGCTTTCAATTCATAAACGCTTATCGCCGGTTGGAGAATGATTTTAGGCAGCGCGGGGAAGATGATAAGGTACGTTTGTATCAAGAAAAAAGAAAATGTTTGCTTGAGTCGTTGTTAGCGGCTGCCAGTGAACAAAAAGAAGGACTGGTTTATCCTTATGCTACTGAGAGCGACGCTGTTGTTGGGCATGAATACAATACTCCTGCCGAAGGTAATTTTAGCGCTATTAGCGCGGCTCATGCTATTCTTGCTTTAAAAGGGTTTGATCCGTTAGTGCTCAGGAGTGATTAATTATTTTTTGTTAAGAGAGTCTTAATATGATTAGCAACCGAGAAGTAAAAATTTCTTTAAGCGCTTTAGCGTCACCATTCTATCCAGTTATGGTTAGCCCGGTAGCAGCTATGGTGTTATCAGGGTATTTAAAGAAAGTATTCAAAAATGCTATTGATATAGTGGTTCATTATTCTCAGGTAGAGCCAATTTATAAAATTGTAGAAGCCATAAATAGAGA
This sequence comes from Candidatus Omnitrophota bacterium, assembly GCA_018823915.1. GTDB lineage: Bacteria > Omnitrophota > Gorgyraeia > Duberdicusellales > 4484-171 > JAHJHM01. The sequence goes on along the minus strand of JAHJHM010000152.1, from coordinate 5,109 downwards.
ACGGCCGGATATAATCGGTTTTTCTTTACAAGCAGGGTCAGAGGAACAGATAGATGAGGCAATGAGAGGAGTTATGTCCGTAGTCTCAACTTGGCAAGCACAGCCATTAATTGTTTTCGGAAATGTTCTTGCCACTTTCGCTGCCAAAATTTTACTAGAAAAGTATCCTGAGATTTTAATGGTTATCGGTGAAGGGGAATACGCGTTAGAGGGAATTGTTAAAAAAGTTCTGGCCGGTAAAAATGATTTTGCAACAATCCCTAATTTGATATATAAGGTAAAGGGTAAGATAGTAGAGACCAATCGTTGCGTATTTGATTTAAATAAGATTAGCATGCTCTCTTTCGACTATGTTAAAGAAGTTTCCAAGCGCCAAGGACATATTTGGATTGAAAGCAGCCGTGGTTGTAGCTTTCGATGTACGTTTTGCAGTCGTTATTCTGTACGGATGAGTAAATGGAGCCCTATCGCGCCGAATAAAGTGATAGAAGAAATTGCCCAGTTACATGCAAAGTTCGGCGTAAACCATTTTCGTTTTACCGACGATGATTTTATGGGTACTGGCTCTGCGGATGGAGTTTTTCATGCCGAGGAAATTGCGTGAGATATTATTAAACGAGGGTTGAGAATTACTTTTGACATCTCTACTCGTGTCGATGCGGTTTATTCTGCTTGTGTTTCAGCTTCGGAGAACGAAGCCAAGGAGAAAACCTTTAGTCTATTGTGCAATGTTGGCCTAACTCAGGTTTTTTTGGGGGTGGAATCAGGATCTTGCGGCCAATTAAAACGTTTTGGTAAGCGAGTTGGCGTAGAGGAAAATTTGATAGCCGTTAGTAAACTTTTAAAGTTAGATATTATGGAGAAAGTTCTTGCCTCGGAACGTGGCATCTTGGAGGAGTTTCTGTGTCAGTTTAAATTGCAGGATTATCATTTTTTGAAGGGGGTTATTAAGTTGGTAAGGCAAAACAAATATTTACCCAAATTTTATGAAGAGTATAGCCTTTAGAAGGCTAAAGTTAGTGGAAGAATTGCGTGATAAAGTTATTGGAGGAATAAAAGCTAACAATCCATTTTTGCTTACCGAGATAGAAAAATTTATTGATAAGACAAAGCTACGACTTCAAACTAAGAGTGAAAGTGGTAATTCACCATTGTCGCATTATAGAGGAGCAAAGTGCAGCTGCCTTTTAGATGATAGGCTAGTAATAAAACGAGAGAACGGTTAATGGCTAGAAAAAAACTAATAAATATTAAGTGGGAGCGAGTTATAGGATTAATAATCTTAGTTACGGTGGCGGTATTTTTCTGGAAACATATTATGTTTGTTAGTAGTGTTGAGGCGTTTATTAGCGCTGATATACGTAATATTCGTTCGCCGATTTTTGGTCAGTTAAAAATGCATGATTTTAAACCGGGAAAAACTTTTATCCAGCAAAATGTATTATTTGAAGTTTATAACTCTCGAGTTGGCGATTTAGGAATTTTTGGTGATTATCATAATTTTCAACATCGTATTGATTTGGTCGAAATGGATATTGTCCAGAATGGAATTTCTATTAAGAAATATGAGGATGATTTGCAGAGAAATCAACGATTACAAGAAATAGGAGGAGTAGCTAAGGAGGTTGTTAATGATATTCGTTACGCTTTGGACTCTTTGCGTTCCGAACTTCAAAATAAAGAGGATTAACTTAAGCATCTTAGGCAGAGTGTGCAGAAAATTAAATCTCAATTGAAATTATATCAAAAGGATACTGTGTATATGCCAATAGATGGTGTGATTTGGAATGTCTTTCGTAAAAATGGTGAGTTGGTTAAAACTAGCGACATTGTGATTCAGGTTATTGATGCTAATCGAATATGGGTTGATGCTTTTTTCCGGAAGCAGGATTCAAAATATCTTTCCCCGGGAACACCGGTAACAATTGTAATTGACAATGGCGATAGGCAGTGGCAGGGAAAAATTCGGTTCTTTCTATCACCTTAATTAAGAAAGAACCAAAATTTCACCTTAATGTTAAAGAATATGCGCCAAAGTTATCTTATTACAGATTCAGAATTTAGCCGTTTTAACTTAGGTCAGCTAGTACCTATGCCGATGAATGAAAACGCGCGTTATCGTATCCGTCGATGGATGAATAAATTTTACCACTACCAAGCCGTAGAAGTTAATCAGTCTATTATTTGGGATGAAGTGAAATCTTTGACTGTTTTTGTATTCAGTCTAAGCGAAAAGTTTTTTTATTCTTTCGGTGACCTCATCAACAGTAAACAAGAAAGCAACCGAGGCATAATTAGCATTTTGGAACAATTACGACTGTCTTATTCTGATGAATGGGGCAATCTTATTGATGGTTTACAACCTAAATTATCCGTTAGCCAGAAAGAATTTTTGCGTCAAGGAGATTTACGATTAGGAAAATTTCACTCAGGGGTGATTGCTGTCATCGAGCATTGGGCTAATATGCACATACAATCAATATACCATACTTTAGAAAGCGTGAAGCTTCTCCAGGGAGTTTATCAGCGAATTGCTCATCAACAGTTTCCTCAAGCCGATGATCAAGAAATTAATGCCTTAGTAAAGACGAAATTACAAATTATCATTTTGCATGATCTTTATCCTACCTATACTGATAAAGATACGCAAAAAACAGATATTGATCGTTATTTGGTAAATAATCCCGAGATAGAGTTGCATTGGCCGAAAGATTTATTGCATTCCAGCAAATATGGTTCATTCGCAAATATTTTTCCTTATATACGAGGGGAGTTTTTGTTGAAACTTGATTCCGATCATCATGCTGACATAGAAGAAATAGCTTATGTGCCGTATTTGTTTAAAATTTTTGATCGTTATCCAGAATGTAATGCTATAGGGTTTCGACTCTATGCTTTTAATGAACAGTATAATTTTGTCACTCATCTAGCGAGTTTATCTAATAATGCCTGGTGGGTTCATGATTTACGAGTAAAGTGTTTAGTCGGCGGCGGAGGGGTATACGGTAAAATGCTTATACGTACTAGGTCTTTGTTAGAGAAGGAATTTATCCAACCTGACTCAGTGGCGGAAGATATGTTGGCTATGGCCCGGCTGTCAATATATGAATTCCAGATTCAGTTTTCCGAACTGGTAGAAATAGGACAGGGAGAAGATATTTCTTATTATGGATTAAAACGTAAGCTTGGCCGTTATGTAGCTGGGGCGATTGAATCTACAGCTACTAAGCTGTATAAGGAAATGCTTATTTCCTCAGCAGTTCCTTTGCATCGCAAATTAGAGTCGCTATTTATGGTATCGTATTATCTTGTGCAATTGATTATTGCTTTGGCACATTTTTTAATTTTGTTTGCCTGGGCTTTGAATCTAAAAATTATGTCTTTTTTTCCGTTGCCCGCAGTTTTATTCGGTTACTTAGTTGTTGCTTTAGTGGACAGTTTTTATGTTTGGATTCACATGTATGAACGCGAGGGGATACTTCGTGGAACTAAACGATATCTTGTAACATTAGTGCCAATGATGCTGTTTCATGGAGGATACTTCTACCATTATTTAGAACAGCTAGTTAAGGCTTTGCGGGGACATGCACGTTTTAATATAAGTGAAAAAAAGTACGATATATTCGTTAATTCTTGGGACATGCATTACCAACGCAACAAATTTGCTTTTAATTCAGGCAGTTTGGCATTGGGATTTTTCCTTTGGGGAATTTTATTCTACCATCAAACCCTTTCCGATTTTATTGTTATGTTACCTCTTCTATGCAGTATTTTTGTTTGGGGATTTTCTGTATTATTTTTTATTTCTCGAGAAAGAGGGATTTTAGGCATATTGGATATTATTGGTGAGATGATATTTGTCATTTTTAAATCATATTGTGATATTTTTATCTGGCCATTTAAGATTTTTTATAGGAAGATTTCTTACAGCATTAGGAAAGTATAGAATTTGTGATTATTTGTGTAAGTTACAATAGACCTTCAGGGTGTGCTAGAGGAATAAGAAAGGAAAAAGGGTCTGCTCCCTGTTATATATAAGAAATTCTAAAATTTCGGAGTTACTTTAGAAGCTTTCGGAAGGACTTAAGGCATTGTTGAATATCGCTATGGTTACCCAAGCAGAAAAATTTTATAATATCCTTATCACGAAAAAAGGCTATCCGTAGATGGAGGTTAATCCTTGCCTCGTAGATTTTACTAGAAAGTTTCTTGATTCGCAGGCCATATGATGCTTGATTTATTTCCAAATATTTTTTGATATCATCGATCGCATCGACAATAGTTTTTTGTTCTATTGCGTGGTAAGAATTAAACTTCTTTACGAATGCGCGAAGAAGAGTATAATTCACTTTTCAATTCTTTTCTTAAGAAAATTTGTCATCTCTGTTCCAGACTCAAAAACCATTTCCTCTTTAGGCAATCCCTTAGAAAGAATTTTTTCAGCAGCTTCTAAATCTTCTTTGGAATATTTATCTTCCAAGATCATTTCTTTAGGAATCATTACTATTTTATTCCCTTGCCGTTGGACTTCCAAAACATCTCCTTTCCTAAGATGAAAAACTTCCGCTATATCTTTAGGAATGGTTACTTGATGCTTGCTGCTAATTTTAATTACCATTTTTATCACCTCCATTAAGTAAGATTTCCTACTTAAAGGATACCATGCTTCCTGCTGTAAGTCAAGGTTATCTCCAGATCCCACTGTGTCAAGTTTTAGTAGTCCAGCAGGACACCCTGTTGGGTAATCTACGGTTTCGTATCATTTTTATCATACGCCCAAGACGGATTAAAACTTTATCTATTTCATTGTTTTCAAAAAGCTTTTTTAGTTTAGTATGTATTTGCTTTTTCCCAGGTAAATTCTTGTACATTTATTCAAGAATTTACCTGAATAGATGAAAGGGACATAATAAATATTCTGAATTGCCAAAATATTCTTTTTTACCTTCTCGTATCCAACTGTCTCCGTCACCGCCAGGATAACTTTTCTTTAATGCCTCATCTAAAAGATATCCTGGATTACCCGTTGTCTTCTCCTTATATAAGGAAGTCTACACCTTTTTTTATTCCCTGGCAATATCTCTTAAAAAAACCGCCTCAGAATTCTTT
>JAHJHM010000151.1 GCA_018823915.1 Candidatus Omnitrophota bacterium | reverse complement strand
AATGCAAAGGTAAGAGATATGAGTTTTGTGTGCAAGTGTTTAATTCTAACTTTTACAATTTACAATTTGCAATTTGCAATTTGCACTGAATATTCACTGGATATTCAAAAGAATTTGGACGGTGTTCAGTGAATATTTACCCTCGATGTTGTATCTGGATTATTCCCGTAAGGAAGGCGAATGGATCCCCAATGAATACGGCGGCAGGGAGAACCTGGAAGCCATTAACTTTTTAAAGAGATTAAATACGGCTGTCTATCAGGAATACCCCGATGCGCAAATGTTCGCGGAAGAATCGACGTCTTGGCCCGGAGTTTCCAGGCCGACGTACGCGGGCGGATTGGGATTCGGGCTGAAATGGAATATGGGATGGATGCACGACACGCTGAAGTATTTTGAAAGGGACCCAATCTATAGAAAGCATCATCATAATGAATTAACATTCAGCTTTTTTTACGCATTCACAGAAAATTTCTTACTGTCTTTGTCTCATGATGAAGTGGTTCATGGAAAAGGAAGTTTATTGAGCAAAATGCCGGGAGATGACTGGCAGAAATTTGCCAATCTTCGCCTGCTTTATGGATATATGTTCGGCCATCCGGGAAAAAAATTAATATTTATGGGAAGTGAAATTGCCCAATGGGAAGAGTGTAACCATAAATAAGACCAGGAGAAAAAAATGAAAGAAAAGATCATTGATGCGGCAGGGAAGACGTGGCAGTATCTCGCGCGAAACGGGGAAACAGATATCAGTGTTTTGCCTAAGCGGCTTAAAGAAAAAAATAATATCGTTTTCCAGTCTTTGGGATGGCTGGCAAGAGAGGATAAGATCAACTACACGCACCGTGATAAAAAAACGATCGTTTCCTTGAGCGATCCTGAGATGCGGATTTTTAACAGTGTTTCACAGAATATCCGGCAGTCGTTAGAGACTAACTAAAATATGAACATAGGGGCGCGTTACAAAATTCAAAAGGAGTGCGAATTTACAGTTTGGGCGCCTTTTCGCGATAAGGTTGATATCAGAATATTTAGGCATCAAGCCGCCACGTATCCGATGCAAAAAGATGAGAAAGGTTATTGGAGAGCCCAGATCAAGAAAATTGATTCAAAAGCAAAATATCTTTATGTGCTCGACGATTCATTGGAGCGCCCCGATCCGGCCTCTTTTTTTCAGCCCCAAGGTGTCCACTGTCCATCCCAAGTGATTGATCAGGACTGTTTTGCCTGGCGTGATCAAAATTGGTCCAACATTCCCCTGGCTGAAATGATCATGTATGAGGTCCATGTCGGTACGTTTACACCGGAAGGGACTTTTAAGGCGATCATCCCGCGCTTGAACGAATTGGCCGAATTGGGTGTCAATGCCATTGAGCTGATGCCTGTCGCACAATTTCCCGGTGAGCGTAATTGGGGGTACGACGGTGTTTATCCATTTGCGGTCCAAAATTCTTACGGTGGTCCAGATGAGTTGAAGCCGCTGATTGACGCTTGTCATTCGATCGGAATGGCTGTCATTCTTGATGTTGTTTACAATCATTTAGGTCCCGAGGGAAATTATTTTAATGACTTTGGGCCTTATTTTACGGAAAAATATAAAACGCCCTGGGGAAAGGCTATTAATTTCGATGATGCTTATAATGATGAAGTACGTAATTTTTTTAGTGAAAACGCACTTTATTGGTTTGAACATTTTCATATTGACGGATTAAGACTCGATGCCATTCACGCCATTAATGATGACAGCGCCAAGCCGTTTTTAAAGGAACTTAACGAAAAGGTTGATGATTGGTCGAAGAAGAATGAAAAACACGTCTATTTAATCGCGGAGAGCGATTTGAATGATATTAAAATTATCCAATCGCCTGAACAAGGCGGATTTGGCTTGCATGCACAATGGTCTGACGATTTCCATCATGCTGTTCACACCCTTTTAACGGGTGAACAGGGTGGTTATTATCAGGATTTTGGAAGCATTCATCACCTGAAAAAAGCGCTGGAAGAATCTTTTGTCTATTCTTGGGATTATTCACCGTATAGAAAAAGATATCATGGCAGTTGCGCGAAAGATATTCCCGCTGATAAATTTGTAGTGTGTTTGCAAAACCATGATCAGGTAGGAAATCGTATGTTGGGCGAACGGCTGTCGGGGTTAGCCTCTTTCGAAGGGCTTAAAGTCGCCGCCGGCCTTTTGTTCTTTTCACCCTGTATTCCTTTAATTTTTATGGGGGAAGAATACGCGGAGAAAGCGCCGTTTAACTACTTTATAAGCCATTCTGATAAAGATCTTATCGAGGCTGTCAAGAGCGGAAGAAAGGCTAAATTTTCTTCTTTTGGCTGGAAAGAAAAATTTCTAGATCCGCAGGGTGAACAGGCGTTCTTGAGTTCAAGGATCAATTGGACGGACAGAAAAGAAGGCCAGCATAAAGTTATGCTGAATTATTGTAAAGAATTGATCCGGTTAAGGAAAGAAATGCCGGCTTTAAAGAATTTGATCAGAAAAAATATTGAAGTCCGCTGTTGCGAAGATCAGAGTGTTTTGTATTTTAGAAGATGGGATAAAGGCGATCAGATTCTAGTAATCGTCAGCTTTAGTCAAGAGCAGCAATCTGTTGATGGGAAATTACCTGACGGAAAATGGACAAAAATTATAGATTCTTTAGACGAAGAATGGAGCGGTCCGGGGTTTTCATTAGAGAAGGAAATTGGTTCTTATAAAAATATTACGCTGGGACCGCTAAACTTTGCAGCATATAAGAGGGAGCAGTAGCATGAGCCGATATGTTTGTATCCACGGACATTTTTATCAGCCACCGAGGGAAAACCCGTGGCTTGAAGAAGTTGAAATGCAGGAATCCGCCTATCCGTACCATGATTGGAATGAAAAGATTACGGCGGAATGTTATGCGCCTAATTCCGCAAGCCGTATTTTAGGACACGACCATCGAAAAATTGTTAATATTGTAAATAATTACTCGAACATTAGTTTCAATTTTGGTCCCACCCTACTCTCTTGGATGGAAAATCATACGGAAAGTTTTTACCGTAGTATTTTGGACGCCGATAAAGAAAGCCAGAAAAAGTTCTCCGGGCACGGCTCAGCCTTGGCACAGGTCTATAATCATATGATCATGCCGTTAGCTGATACCAAAGATGAACGCACACAAATATATTGGGGGATAAGAGATTTCGAACACCGGTTTAAACGTAAACCGGAGGGGATGTGGCTGGCAGAAACAGCGGTGAATACTGAAACGCTGGAACTATTAGCTGAGTATGGGATTAATTTTACGATTTTGGCTCCCCACCAGGCCAAGCGGGTCAGAAAAATTGACACGGATAAATGGACGAACGTGAAAGAAGGAAATATTGATCCGCAAGTTGCTTATCTCTGCCAGCTTCCTTCGGGAAAATCAATTAATTTGTTTTTTTATGACGGCCCTATTTCACATGAACTGGCATTCCAGGATTTATTGAAAGACGGGGTTAGATTTGCCGAAAGGATTATTGGAACGCTCCCTGAAAAGCAGAATGAGGTACGCATGGTTCATATTGCCACGGACGGGGAAACGTATGGTCATCATCAAAATTTTGGCGATATGGCGCTCGCGTCTTGTATACATCATATCGAATCAAAAAATCTTGCAAAAATGACCGTCTATGGGGAATTCCTTGAAAAATATCCTCCGGTTTATGAAGTGGAAATTATTGATGATACTTCATGGAGCTGTATTCATGGCATAGAGCGATGGAAGTCTGACTGCGGTTGTTGCAGCGGAGGGAACCCTGAGTGGAATCAAAAATGGCGGGAGCCGTTGAGGAACAATTTAGATTGGTTAAGGGACAGAATAATACCCATGTATGAACAACATATGTCGGAATTCACCGATAATCCTTGGAAAGTTCGGGATAATTTTATTGATGTTATTTTAGATCGAACATCAAAATCTGTGGAAAAATTCTTTAAAAGCAATATTAATAAAGAACTCAACCATGAGAAAAAAACAAAAGTCTTAAAGCTTTTAGAAATACAGCGGCACGCTATGGTGATGTACACGAGCTGCGGGTGGTTTTTTGATGAGATTTCAGGTATTGAAACAACGCAGATTCTTAAATACGCGGCGAGAGTTATCCAGCTTTCACGTGAAAATTTTGACGTTGATCTTGAAAAAGAATTCGTCAACAATCTTAAGTCTATCCCGAGCAATATTCCTGAATTTGGAAATGGTGCCATGGTGTATGAACGATTTGTCAAACCGGCCACTATTGATATTTTAAGAGTCGGAGCGCATTACGCCATCGACTCTCTATTCAAGGAGCATGAGGAAGAAAGCAGAATCTATTGCTATACGGCCATCAGCGATGTCTATGATCTAAAAGAAGTGGGAAATCAAAAAATGGCCATTGGACGGGCGCGGATCCGGTCCGATATTACGTGGGAAGATGATGTCATTAGTTTTGCCGCGCTTCATTTTGGGGATCATAATTTAAACGGCGGCGTCAGTCTCCATATGGGAGAGGATGCCTTTAAGGGTATGTACCAGGAAATCAAAAAAGCTTTTTCCAAAAGCGACATCCCTGAAGTGATCCGTTTAATGAGCCACCATTTCGGCACGAACAACTATTCATTAAAGCATCTTTTTAAGGATGAACAAAAACATATTTTTGACAAAATAATTGCTTCTACATTGAAGGATATCGAATCTCATTTTCGCCAGATACACGGACAGCATTATCCGTTGATGCAGGCGCAGGATGATATGCAGATTTCTTTACCAAGGGCGTTGTCAACTTCGATTGAATTCGTCCTTAATCAGGACTTGTTGAATTTACTTCAGAAAGAAAAGATAAGCATAAAGATGTTAGATAGAGTTGTTGATGAGGTGAATCGCTGGTCGTTTCAGATTGATAAGCCAACGATCAGTTTTATGGCCAGCAAAAAAATCAATATACTGATGCGAAGATTTCAGGAAAACCCGAAAAACATCTATACGTTAAAATTGCTGGAAGCTTTTTTAAGGATTCTTAGACCTCTGTCGCTCAACCTGGATCTGTGGAGGGCGCAAAATGATTATTTCGCCATTAGCAAACAATTATCCACCGGCAAACATGATGGAAACCTAAAAGACTTGCCTCCTAAATGGCTCGAGCTCTTTAATAGTTTAGGGGAATATCTCAAAGTTCAAAGTGATTAATGCATATTCCAACAGCCACTTATCGTTTACAGTTCAATCCCACCTTCGGTTTCACGCAAGCTAAACAACTCATTCCTTATATAAAGAAGCTGGGCATATCCGATGTATATGCCTCGCCCATTTTTAAGGCTAGGCGCGGAAGCATGCACGGTTACGATGTAACGAATCCCAGCTGTTTGAATCCCGAATTGGGCTGTACGAAAACTTATCAAAGACACAGGATTTTCGGGCATGAAAGTACTGCAGTTTGCAACAGTCACTATATCACCGATAACGATTTTTTTATGGTAAATTGGTTTAGGGTATGGTAGAATTTAACAATTATGAAAAAGATTCTTTATTGCGTAGATAAATCCCATAAGAGAAAACCTTTCTTTCCCTTTTCTTTTGTTGTAACCTCAAAAATAAAGGATAGTTACAAAAAAGATTTTTCTGTGATTATTTTTGAAGAAAACTTCTTAAAAAAGAGGGAAGAGTTAGACTTTTCCCGATTCCCTAATAAAATATGTCTTATTTATTTTCTTAAGAAGAGCGAGGATAACTTAAAATTAGTAAAGAAATGCGGATTTTTTGGCTATATAACAAGCGAAGACTCGCAACCTCATATTCTTTTTAAGTTAAATCAGGCAGAAAAACTTTTAGAATTTAAGGAACAAGGCAGTATTTTGCAGAAAAAACTTTTAGCTAAAGATAGAAAAATAGAAAGGATTGCCTTGGTGGATTCTTTAACCGGCTGCCATAATTGGCGCTATTTTTTACATCGGGTACCTCAGGAATTGAGCCGCGCGCGTAGACATTTTTATGATCTTTCTTTCATCATCATTGATATAGATTATTTTCGTCAGATAAATGAAATCTATAATGTGAAGATTGCTGATGCCGTGATTAAAGAGTTGGTAGGAATTTTAAAAAAGAATTTAAGGAAGGAGGATATTCTCACTCGCTGGAGGGAAGATGAATTTTTCATCATTCTTCCTCATTTATCTCGGGAATGTGCCTATAGGGTGGCAGAGAAATTAATAGATAGAATAGCTTTGCATAAATTTAAATATAGGAGTCTAAGTTTACATATAAAGGTAAGCGCGGGATTGGTTTCTTTCCCTAAAGACGGCACTTTTAACACAAAAGATACAATTAATGCCTTAGATGAGTGTTTAATCATTGCCAAAAGAGAAGGGGGAAATAAAATTGTCCCCTATTTCCGGTCAAAACCCGATATTATTCAAGAAAAGAAAAAGAAAGCAAACGTTAATGAGTTAAGGAATAAGATAGAGAGGTTAAATAGTTTGTTGAACCGCGATTTTTTAGAGATGGTTTATGGTTTTGCCCGGGCAATTGAAGCGAAAGATCATTATACAGGGAAACATGTGGAATATACTGTTGCTATTGCCGAAAATATTGCCAAGGAATTACATCTTTCTTCCTTAGAAATAGAAAACATTAAGCATGCGGCAATTTTGCATGATTTAGGCAAGGTTGGTATAGATGAGAATATTCTTTCAAAAAACGGCCCTTTGACTTCCAAAGAAAGAAAAACAATAGAGACCCATCCTCCAATCGCGGCAGAAATTTTAAGAGAAATTCACGCGTTAAGGGGGGCTATTCCGGCTATACTTTATCACCATGAGCGTTATGATGGTAAAGGATATCCTTTAGGATTAAAGGGAGAAGAAATTCCTTTAGGCGCAAGAATAGTAGCGGTTGCTGATGTTTATCAAGCACTTGTTTCTGATAGGCCGTATCGTAAGGCTTATAGCAAAAAAAAAGCGATAGAGATTATTAAAAAAGAGACCGGTGATCATTTTGATTCTAAGATAGTAAAAGTATTCCTGGAAGTAATTAGAAAGACACGTTAATCAGCGTATGCCGAAGTCGAGCAGGGGCATGTTTTGTGAAGAAAGATGAGATTTATATGCGCAAGGCACTTAATGAAGCCTTGTATGCTTTCGATGAGGACGAAGTTCCTGTAGGGGCAGTTATAGTTTATAAAGACAAGATTATTGCCAAGGCCCATAATCAAGTAGAGCGGCTATGTGATCCTACAGCCCATGCGGAAATTGTTGCCATAACTTCCGCGGCTAGTTTCTTAAAATCAAAATGGCTTAAAGATTGCGCTCTTTATGTTACCGTAGAGCCTTGCACTATGTGCGCCGGGGCGCTTATCCTTAGCCGAATTGACAAAATAATATTTGGCGCATCAGACCCCAAAACCGGAGCATTTGGCTCTAAGGTTGATGTCAATGCTTTAAGATTGAATCATAAGATAAAAGTAAAAAGTGGTGTTTTGGAAAGAGAGTGCGGGCAAATCTTAAAAGACTTCTTTAAAAAAAAGAGGAAATACAATAAAAAAATAAAGAATGATTCCGGATGAATTTGTCGTTTTATTAAGGCACTTCACTTATGTAATCTCAGTGCCAAAAAATAGAGAATAATCCTGTATAATTGTTTTTTTTCGGAGAGGTGGCCGAGCGGCTTAAGGCGACGGTTTGCTAAACCGTTGTACGGGTGAATGCCTGTACCCAGGGTTCAAATCCCTGCCTCTCCGTTTTTTGCTTCGCAAAAAGCAGAGCAATGAAGCAATAGACAATTAATAGCAAAGATTGTAGGAAAGGTACATGAAAAATAAAAATGTTTACATCATAGCAGGGCCGAACGGGTCAGGTAAGACGACTTTTGCTAAGTTATTTTTGCCTGATTACGTAAATTGCCCGAATTTTGTAAATGCTGATCTTATTGCTCAAGGGTTAGCTCCGTTTGAACCCCGCGCCGCCGCGATAAAAGCTGGTAAACTCGTACTGCAGCAAATTCATGAATACGCGAAACATGGGGTTGATTTTGCTTTTGAGACGACTTTATCCGGTAAATCTTATGTAGGCTTGTTGACTGAGTTAAAGACAAGAGGTTATGCGTTACATCTTTTCTTTCTCTGGCTTCCTAGTGCAGAATTAGCAATAGCCCGCATTAAAGAAAGAGTTCGGGAAGGTGGGCATCATGTACCTGCCGAAGATGTGCGCAGACGCTTTACCCGTGGTATCAATAATTTTTTCACCCAGTACGAGCCGGTATTTGATTCGTGGATGTTATTTGATAATTCTAAGGCAAAACCTGTGCTAATTGCGAAAAGACGCAATGGCCGTAGAGAAGTGCTTAACGATGGCTTGTTCGAAATAGCTCAAAGAAGCGCGAGGTAAGAAATGAAAAAAAGAATGTCGTTACAGGATAAAGCTGAAGCCGCATTAAAGAAGGCAGTGCGGAGAGTTGTCCAGCGGCACAAGAAGACAGGCCGGCCACTTGCCGTATGGGAGAACGGTAAAACCGTTCGAATTTCACCAAATGCGGTGAAATAACCGCCATTGTTGATGCTCAGTCGTAAATAGTCAGTAAAGTACGTTTTATTGCAAAATGCAAATTGCAAAGTGAAAAATGCAAAATAAACTTAAAAGAAATAGAAGAAATAATAGAGATTATTGCAAAATTAGTAATTACGGCAAAGAAAAATAAATAATTTT
>JAHJHM010000150.1 GCA_018823915.1 Candidatus Omnitrophota bacterium | reverse complement strand
ATTATTGCAAAATTAGTAATTACGGCAAAGAAAAATAAATAATTTTAACTTGCTTGTGCCCGTTAGGGTATGCAATTTTCAATTTGCATTTTGCACTGAATATTCAGAAAAAACAGACGTGGTTCACTGAATATTTACGAATCCGTATCTTTTGCTAAAACTATATTTTGCTATATAATATTAATCTATGAATGTAAAAGAGTTAATTCTTAAATCCCGGCGCTTAATTATCATTGCTATTCATTTGGCTTTAGTCGTCTGCGCCTATATTCTTGCTTTTTACCTGCGTTTTGATTTTAAAATTAACAACAGCTATTGGATGTTAATCATTAAGACTCTACCTATTTTGGCTTGTATTAAAATGTTTTTTCTTGGATGTTTTGGCCTCTATTCCGGTTTATGGAGATATGCCAGTATAGATGATATCTGGGGAATAATTAAAGCCCATGTCTTAAGTATTCTGTGTTTTATCCCCGCGGTTGCCTTTTTTTATACTTTTGCCGGTTTCCCGCGCTCAATCTTTGCTTTAGATTTTATTCTAAGTTTTTGCTTAGTAGCCGGAATCCGTTTTGCTACCCGTTTATTTAGAGAAAAATTCCGTCCGGTTTCAGAAAAAAAACAAAGAAGGGCAATAATCGTTGGGGCTGGAGAAGCCGGTGTGATAATACTAAGGGAAGCGTGCCGTAATCCTAAAGCAAATATAAAAATAATTGGTTTTATTGATGATAACCGAAGCAAAAGGAATTTGCGTATTCAAGGTGTAAGTATTTTAGGAACCTGTAACGATATATCCTCGGTTGTAGATAAATATGGAATTGATGAGATTATTATTGCCATCCCTTCTGCTAATGGCGAAGTAATCAGGGGTATTATTTCAAATTGTCAAATACCTTCTGTAAAAATCCGGATAGTCCCGGGTTTACAAAAGATACTCAATGGCGATTTAGTAGTTAAACCCAGAGATGTTAAGCCGGAAGATCTTCTTGGTAGAGAGACGGTAAGCATAAATGAAAAAGAGATTAAGGGCTATTTATCCGGGAAGGTAGTTTTGGTTACCGGCGCGGGCGGTTCAATCGGCTCATCTCTTTGCAGGCAAATAGCGAATTTTAGCCCCAAGGAGATTTTGTTATTTGACCACAATGAGAATGATGTTTATTATTTGGGGATTGAATTTTTGACAAAATACCCCCATATTAAATTTAGGACGATAATCGGGGATATAAAAGATATCGGCCTGTTAAAGCGCACATTCTCGTCTTACAGGCCGCAAGTTGTATTTCACGCGGCAGCGCATAAGCATGTTCCTCTTATGGAAGAGAATCCTGTGGCCGCGGTAAAGAATAATATTATCGGAAGCCGAAATCTTATCTATGCCGCGGATCACTACAAGGTAGAAAGGTTTATTTTTATTTCTACCGATAAAGCGGTTAATCCGACAAGTGTAATGGGTATTACCAAAAGGATTGCGGAGATGATTTTGCAATCTAAATCTAAAATGAGCAAGGTTAAATTCATGGCAGTTAGATTTGGCAATGTTTTAGGCTCTGATGGAAGTGTTGTTCCTTTGTTTAAAAGACAGATTGAAGAAGGAGGGCCTGTAACATTAACTCATCCCGAAGTTAAAAGATACTTTATGAGTATTAATGAGGCAAGCCAGCTTGTTTTGCAGGCAGGGGCTATGGGGAGTGCGGGGGAGATATTTATTTTAGATATGGGAGAACAGATAAAAATATTGGATTTGGCAAAAGAGTTGTTTGCCCTTCACGGCTTAAAATTAGAGGAAGATATAAAAATAAAGTTTATTGGCCTGAGGCCTGGTGAGAAGCTTTTTGAGGAAACATTGTTAAATAGCGAAAAGGATAAAGCTACTAAAGTGGATAAGATTTATATCGCTCAATCAGATTATTTTGACCAGAAAGTATTAAGGCGTAAAATAAAAGAACTAGAGAAGGTGATAAATGTAATGGATGGGCCGGCAACGGTTAAGAAGTTGCGCGAGATAATGACATTATGAAATCAAAAGTATTAAGATTTTTAAACATAGGTATTGAATATTCTATTTACGCGGTGATTTTTTTTATTCCTATTTCCCCAGCCGCGATCAGCAGTTTTGCCGGCATGGCGATTTTTTTGTTTTTAATTAAAAAGATTTTATTACCGGACACTACGGCTATAAAATCCAACAAAATATTATTTTTGTTTCTCATGTTTTTCTTTATTTTTATGGAGTTATCGCTGCTTAATAGCGGGTCATTGGTTCACAAAAGTTTGAGAGCACTTTTTATAAAATGGGGGAGATTCCCTTTGCTTCTTTGGGTGATTCTGGATGTATTTCAAGATACCAGGCGTATTGTTAAGGCAATGTGTGTTTTTATATTCAGTGCGGCATTGGTGGGGCTTACGGTTTTTTCACAAAAGTTTTTTGGGTTTGAGTTTCTGCGGGGGAGAGTTTTAGGTTCTCCTTTGTCACCCAGCACGGGTCCTTTTAAGAGTCAAAATGGTTTGGCAGCGTACCTGACATGTGCTATCCCTATTATTTTAAGCCTTAGCTTATGGAGGTGGAAGCGGATTGCTGTAAAATCAGGCTTCTTTTTAATTACTGCCATGCTTATTTTATCTTCTTTTTGGACTCTTAGCAGGGGCGGGTGGTTAGGGCTTATATCAGGTTTAATTTTTGTAACTTTAGTAATTAATTATCGTCGAATAAGGAAAACATTTTGGTTTCTGTTCTCAATCAGCTATTTTATTTTTGTGCCGTTAATAGGGCTAGCTTTATTTTTCTTCCAGAATAGGCGGAGTAGCTATAGGTTTACTCTTTTTCGTGGCGCCTGGGCGATGATTAAGGAGCATCCTTTACTTGGCAAGGGGGTTGGAACATTTATGGATTATTGTGCTGTATATACGAATAATCCCGGTGCCTATTACGCGCATAATTGTTTTTTTCAGATATGGGCTGAGTCAGGGATTTTTTCCTTATTGAGCTTTCTTTTGTTCCTAGGCTATATTTTTTATAAAAGTTTTAAAGTGATTTTAAAAATACCCAAATCAGTAAACTTTTTTCTTTTAACAGGCCTAAGCGCCGGTTTATCAGGATTTTTAGTGCATAGTTTTTTTGATGTTCATCTGTATTCTTTCCAACTGAGTTTTCTTTTTTGGGTTGTATTGGGGCTAACAGTTGCTCTGATCTCTAACCTTAATCAAGAATTGTCTGATTAAAAATAGCAAAAATCCAAAGAGATTTTGGGAGGTAAAGGCTTTAAGTTGACGTATAGGCTGAAAGAAGTTCAGGAATTTCAAAGACAAACATATAACAGGAGTTTTCAGACTGGGCCTTTTGGCGGCGCGGTTGCCGAACTTTCCTGTCAGACACGGGCGGCGTTTGCCCTTAGATTTGCTCGGCCTTTTTTCCGCGTTCTGGATATGGGCTGCGGAGACGGAACGATTACTAAAAAGGTCGCGGAGCATGTACGTGAAATTACCGCGCTTGATATAAGCGAGAAAGCGATTGAGATTGCCCTCCGTTTTAACATGTACCCTAAAATTCAATATCTGAATATCCCGGTAGAGGATTATCAGCCGGATAAGCCCTTTAATATAGTGTTGATGTTTGAGGTGGTAGAACATCTTTACAACCCGGCCGCGGTATTTAAAAAGGTGTATAGTCTTTTAGACAAGGAAGGAATAGTGATAATTTCTACGCCAAACTTTATGCGCCTGACGCGGAGGATAAAGCTTGCCCCTGGTATCCGCCACATTAGAAAGGTGCTGGGAAAGGATTCTTGGCGCATTAATATAGACCATATCAAAGAATACACCCGCACGGAGCTCAAAAGCCTTCTCTGTCAATGCGGCTTTAAAATAATCGCGCGCGCTGGGGCAATTATCTGGACAGATACTATCGGCGGAAATCTCCTGCGAAATTGCATGTCCCTGCAAAGATTAAATTTTAATATCGGAAGCCTCTTTCCTCAAATAGCAGGGGCAATGTTTATCGCCGCGAGGAAAATCTAAGAAAAGGGAAAAAGGGGGTCAGAGTCATTTTTCCTGACATAGAGCGGAAGTAATTCCGAATAGACTAATCGATGAAGATTTTATCTATCTTGGTTTAGGTAAGACAGGTAAAGAAAGACAACTAAAATATAAAAGATTATTTTTAGAAGATATCCCTGATAGAGAATTAAACTTGATTCGTTTTCGTATCCAAAAAAGTGGAGTTATAGGAAGTGAAAGCTTTGTTATCGAGATGTCTAAGAAAGCAAGAAGAAAGCCTGCTTTGAGGCCCAGAGGAAGACCTATAAAATCATTCTGACCCCTTTTTACTTTTAAAGAAGGGCAGTTTGTTGGGCTAACATATCATACAAATTTGTATTGACAATACAAATTTGTATGATATATTTTAATTATGAAATATTTAAAAAGACATGTTGAAAATAAACTGCATGATTATCTAAAAATCTTTCCCGCTGTCGCGTTGACGGGGCCGCGTCAATCAGGTAAATCTACAACTCTTCGCACAATTTTCGGAGATAAATATAAATATATTACTTTCGATGACCCGTTAAATATTGAGTTTCTTGAAAGTGATCCCAGAGGATTTATGGCGCAGTGCAATGATAGAGTTATTTTCGATGAGGTTCAAAAAGTTCCAGTTTTGTTTAATTATTTGAAAATGGAAATTGACAATAATAGAAGCGATTATGGAAGATATATTCTTACAGGATCGAGCCAGTTTACTCTTTTAAAGTCAATTACAGAATCTTTGGCTGGGCGTATAGGGCTTTTATCGTTATTGCCTTTTCAGCGCAGCGAATTGCCGGACGTATTTGTTTCCAGGCATATATTGTATGGCGGCTATCCGGAATTGATAGTTCGTGATTACGCATCGGTTCGGGAGTGGTATGGATCGTATATAACTAATTACGTTGAGCGTGATGTTCGAACATTGCATAATGTGGGTAATTTACGAGAGTTTCATAGACTAATTATATTATTGGCAGGGCGTGTTAGTTGTGAATTGAATATGAGTGAATTGGCGAAAGAAATAGGGGTTACTGTCAAAACCATTCAAAGTTGGTTGTCAATTCTTGAGGCGAGTTATATCATATTTTTTTTGACTCCCTTTTATTCTAATTTCGGTAAACGTATCGTAAAACGTCCAAAAGTATATTTTTATGATACTGGAATTGTATGTTATCTTACAGGAATTCAGAATCAAGATATTTTGTGGAAAGGCCCATCGAGCGGACAAATTTTTGAAAATTATATTGTCGCGGAAATTAAGAAAAACTTTATGCATATAGCTGCTAACGCGGAATTATTTTATTTTCGTGACAATCTTGGATTAGAGTGCGATTTGATTATTGAAAACAAAAATGAGCGTATATTAAGATTTGTTGAGATCAAAAGCAGCCAAACTCCGCGGCGTGAAATGGTAAAAAGCTTACAATCTTTATTTTCTAACAAAAAAATGGCAAAGTTTTTTTCGTTATATGATGTTGTTGGATTGTTGATATACCGTGGTTTGGAGGAAGGAAGTTTTTCTGACAATATTAATTTTAAAAATTACTCTGCTTTTTTGAAGGAAATAGGAGCAGGTATTGATGTTCGCTAATCAAAAAAGGGGGTCAGAGTCATTTTTCTTGACATAGAGCGGAAGTAATTCCGAATAGACTAATCGATGAAGATTTTATCTATCTTGGTTTAGGTAAGACAGGTAAAATCTTGACAATTTGACAGCTCCATGATATATTTCTTGTAGATGTTATAAATAGCATTTTAGAGAAATATATGACTTACATTAAATTTCGACAAATAGTGGGGCCATTTACGGTGTTTTCGCGCGCTGACATACGGCAGGCTGATTCTGCGTTTCATCGTAGGCGGCTTAACGAATGGCAGGAAAAGGGCTATATTTGTAAGGTAATTAAGGGGTATTACATTTTTGCTGACAGGACTCTTGATGAGAAGGTTCTTTTTGAGATCGCCAACCGGATTTACTCGCCTTCGTATGTTTCATTTGAAATGGCGCTTGCTTATCATGGATTGATTCCGGAAAGTGTTTATGGGATTACTTCCGCGTCAACCCGCAAAACCAGCTGCTTCAAAACCTCGATAGGGGCATTTATTTACCGGACTATCCAGCCAAAGTTGTATTTCGGTTTTGATTTATTGAAGAATAATGAAAAGTTATTTAAGTTGGCTTCCCCGGAAAAGGCATTTCTGGATCTTTTTTATATTAAGACTGAACTTCGTGATGCCGTAAGCTTTGAAGGGCTGCGTATTAATCGCGAGGTATTTCTTAAGCTTATGAATCATAGCAAGATTAATGATTATTTGGGTGTTTATGGGCAGATATCCTTGAAGCGCAGAGTAGATAATTTTTGGGAGTATATGAGACATGCTTGAACTTAGGCAGATAGAATCATTTTTTCCCCAACAGCTGCGGCATTTTAAACGTAATCTTTTGCGGGAGTACTTGCAGTATAAGATACTGGAGGCAGTGTTTGCCAATCGATATGGGCAAAAGCTGGTGTTTATGGGAGGAACGGCAATTCATATTGTGCATGGGCTGCCTAGATTTTCCGAGGATCTGGATTTTGACAACCAGGGGTTGACGAAGGGTGATTTTAGCGCTTTGACTCAAGGCGTAGCAAAGAAGCTTGCCCTAGAGGGATATGTTGTCAAAACCGAAACTTCATTTAAGGGGGCTTTTAGCGCGGATATTAAGGTTATGAGGGTTTTGTTTGATGAAGGGTTTTCCGGCCATCAGGACGAAAAGATTTTAATTAAGCTTGATGCTGAGTCGCAGAATTTTGAATATTCCGCCGAGCGGGTAGTTATCAACAAGTTTGATGTCTTTACAGGTATTAGCGTTGTCCCTATTGATATTTTACTGGCACAGAAGTTTTATGCTATTCTTGCTCGTAAACGGGCGATGGGCAGGGATTTTTATGATGCCATTTTTTTGGCCGGCAAGACAAAATCAGATTTTGCGTATTTGAAAGAGCGTGCCGGTATTATTGACAAGGAAATGCTTAAGTCTGCCCTGCTTAAGCGTTGCGCGAAGCTTGATTTTAAGCTTTTATCCAGAGATGTGGAGCAATTTGTATTTTCTCCCGAAGAAGCGAAGAAGGTGTTGCTTTTTATCGAGTATGTTCGGGGGTGGTAATGGCAAAATGCATTTTTGATTTAATCAATGAGACTTAGATTTTTCTCCGAAAAATCTGTAGGCGAATTGATCCTGAGCGAGTGAAACGAGTCGAAGGATCTCGGGTTTAATTCGTAAATGGTCAGTAAAATACACTCTATTGCAAAATGCAAAGTGCAGATTGCAAAGTGAAAAATGCAAAGGTAAGAGATATGAGTTTTGTGTGCAAGTGTTTAATTCTAACTTTTACAATTTACAATTTGCAATTTGCATT
>JAHJHM010000149.1 GCA_018823915.1 Candidatus Omnitrophota bacterium | reverse complement strand
ATTATTTATTTTTCTTTGCCGTAATTACTAATTTTGCAATAATCTCTATTATTTCTTCTATTTCTTTTAAGTTTATTTTGCATTTTTCACTTTGCAATTTGCATTTTGCAATAAAACGTACTTTACTGACTATTTACCCTTTCAGAAACAGCTTGAGGGAAAATGAAGTTTATTTTTATTCAAAAAGTTATGGTGTCCCTAGAATTGAATGTGTACCAATTCGCCTTAAATAGAGGGTATCGCCTTCAAAATGATATGTGAACCGATAAGACATATTGATACTGCCTTCCCAGATATATTCATAGCCTTTAATCTTTTTTGTTCTAAGAGACGGGTGTCCCATATAACTTTTAAGATAAGTTAATTTTTTCAATGCTTGGTGCTGAATTTCTCTTGGAAGTTTCTGGAAGTCTTTCTCAAAAGACTTAAGAAGGACTACTTTCATTTGCATAAACTTTTAAGGTGTTCAATCGCCTTGTTGGTATTAGGAAATTTTTTATAGCAGCCTTTTTTAAAGTCTTCTTGGGCTTCTTTTTCTTTCTTTTGCCACTCTTTACTCCAAAACCAATTTTGCGAAGGAGAAATAACTTTAGCCGGAAGAAACTTCAAGGCGTCTTTGTCTATCTCAACCTGTAAATAGTCACCTACGTGCAAATGAAGTCTTTTTCTCAATTCTGCAGGTATTGTAACTTGACCGTTCACGTTCATTTTTAAAAGATGCATAATCACCACTCCTTTTTTAGTAATTTATTATTTTCACATTTTAATTATACAATAAATTACTAGATTAGTCAAGGCACAGAAAGTTAAATAAAGGTAAAATATCTTAAGAAATTCTTGGGCTTAAGGGGTTTTCAAACTCAATTTTGGACAGGAAAAATAATGTAAGCTGTCAACCTTCAGCTTTCCCCTTTGAGGAGGCTTCACACTCTGCTTTCATCTCTTTCTTCTTCTTTCCTGCTGAATCCTGAATCTTAAATTCCGAACGCTAATTTAATGACCAAAGGACGACTTTGCAAATACTTTCAGCATTCAGGGTCTGACCCCGTTATATACCGTTATATACTGGACTACCCAACAGGGTGTCCTGCTGGACTACTTCTTCTCTCCGTACTTTTTCAAAAACTTACTCACTCTTCCTTCGGAATCTACAAATTTCTGTTTTCCTGTAAAGAAAGGGTGGCACTTAGAGCAAATTTCCACATTAATGGCTTTCTTTGTAGAACGAGTATGCACAACATTACCGCAAGCGCACATAATCGTAGCAAGCTCATATTTTGGGTGAATCTTATCTTTCATTTTACTAACCTCCTTAATTCTCCGCCTTGGGCGGAGAATTAATCCCGAAGCGCTTCTGAAAAATGTCGCAAGAGATTTTTCAGATATTCAGGCGCGAGGGACAATGTCTAAATTTAACTATACACCAGGCACTATAAACAATTCAATTATATCATTATTTATTTAGGGTAAGGAGAAATTCTACATTGTTCTTTGTCTTAGATAATTTTCCAATGAGGAGCTCCATGGCTTCGGCAGAGTTTAATTCATTCAACGCCTTCCTTAATATCCAAATTCTTTGAAGTTCATCCGGATGCACAAGAAGCTCTTCTCTCCTTGTGTTTGACCGCTTGATATCAATGGAAGGATAAATCCTTCTCTGGAAAATATTCCTATCAAGAGTAATTTCCATATTCCCTGTTCCTTTAAACTCCTCAAAAATTACATCGTCCATCCTTGAACCAGTATCTACTAAAGCGGTAGCGATAATAGTTAGAGAGCCTCCTTCTTCTATTGCTCTTGCTGTCCCGAAAAATCTTTTAGGCTTATGCAAGGCGTTGGAATCAATACCTCCAGAAAGAATCCTTCCTGAGTGAGGCTCAACAATGTTGTAAGCTCTGGCTAAACGGGTAATGCTGTCTAGGAGAATAACCACATCTTTTTTGTGCTCCACTAATCTTTTTGCTTTTTCTAAAACCATCTCTGCTACCTGGATGTGCCGTTGCGCAGGCTCATCAAAAGTAGAACTTATCACCTCTCCTTTAACTGTTGTTTTCATCTCCGTCACTTCTTCCGGCCGCTCAT
Source organism: Candidatus Omnitrophota bacterium (assembly GCA_018823915.1). Lineage (GTDB taxonomy): Bacteria > Omnitrophota > Gorgyraeia > Duberdicusellales > 4484-171 > JAHJHM01. The sequence continues at coordinate 10,405 of JAHJHM010000149.1, read as the reverse complement.
CAATAAGAAGAACCATAAGAAACACATCAGAATAGTTTTTCGTTATAGCATTGGCAATCTTTTGCAAAAGTACGGTTTTTCCGCTATAAGGCGGAGCAACAATCGCGCCTCGCTGGCCTTTACCAATAGGGCTAAGGAGATCAAGAACACGAGTAGATGTTTCTTCGCAAGTAGTTTCTAGAATAAACCTCTCCTTGGGATAAATTGGGGTTAAATTATCAAACAAAACCCTATTCTTTGCCTCTTCAGGGTGTTCAAAGTTTACTACTTCGACTTTCAGAAGAGCAAAATACTTTTCATTGTCTTTAGGAGGTCTTATCTGCCCGCTTACAACATCTCCTGTCCTGAGAGAAAATTTTCTAATCTGAGAAGGGGAAACATAAATATCATCAGGAGAAGGCAAATAGTTATAGTTGGTGGAACGAAGAAAGCCAAACCCTTCAGAAAGAACTTCTAAAACTCCGCGGCCAAAAATAAATCCTTTCTTTTCTGTTTTTGCCTGTAGAATTTTAAAAATGAGATCCTGTTTTTTTAATCCGCTTACTCCGTTAACTTCCAGCTCCTTTGCAGTCTTATTTAACTCAGAAACCTTCATTTCTTTCAATATACTAATATCCATATTCTCCTCCACAATAAACCTCCTTAATTCTCCGTCTTGGGCGGAGAATTAATCCCGAAGCGCTTCTGAAAAATGTCGCAAGAGATTTTTCAGATATTTAGGCGCGAGGGACAATGTCTAAATTCAACTATTCTAAGCCCGCAATTTATGGAGCGACAGCGTTCATAAAGTGCTCAGGCGTTTTGATCCCGAAACACTTTTGAAAAATGCCTAGTCGAATTTGCTCTTTCGAATTTATTCCATAATGAGTCAACTTCTTCTTTCAATTTCCTAAAAGTTACGTCGTTCTCAATAATAAAATCTGCCTTTTTTATTTTCTCTCTAATAGAAAGATAGAGAGATAATCTTTTTATTGCCATTTCCCGGGAGAGGGAAAATTTTTTTCTTATCCGTTCAATGAGGATTTCTCGTTTAGCTACAACCAAAATTACTCCATCAAAGCAATCTTGTAACTTTTTTTCAAAAAGAAGAGGGACTTCAGCAATATAACTTCCTTTTTTTACTCTCACCCTCTTTACCCACTCTCCTAAATCCCTTATGCTTGCGGGATGGACAATTCTCTCTAATCTATGTAACTGCCTGAGGTCTTTAAAAACTACCCCTGCCAATTTCCTGCGAGAAATAGAATGTTTTTTAACGACCTGGGGGAATGTTGAAATTACTTTTTTATAAACACTGCTACTTCTATCTTTATAATATTCGTGAATTCTTTCATCAATATCAAAAATACCTGCCCCTTTATTTTTTAGCAATTTAAGAACGGTGCTCTTACCGCTGGTTAAGTTTCCTGTTATGGCAAATACACCCATAATATTTCAAAATTTAAAAGTCAAAAGTTAAAAGTTAAAATTTCTAAAAACCTAATGTGCTGAATACTTTTTTAAGAGATATTTAAAATCTTCTATGATTTTTTAGTTTTGAATTGCACTTTTGCATTTTGAATTTTGACTTTTGCCTTCTTTAATTGTTTTATTGTACATTTCTATATATTTCGCGGCCGCTGCTTCCCATGAGAAATTATAACGAGCTATTTTCTTTATAATTTTTAGCCACTTTTTTTTCTCTGTAAAAATTTGATTTGCCCGGTTGAGGGCAGAAATCAAATCGGCGCTTGTATAGTTAGAGAAAACAAACCCTCCGCCTTTTTGGCTTATATCAACCACTGTATCAACAAGCCCGCCGGTATGATAAACTAAAGGGACAGTGGCATATTTATAACTAATCATCTGAGAAAGTCCGCAAGGCTCAAACCTTGACGGCATAAGAAAACAATCGCAAGAAGCATATACACGATGGGCAATGGCTTCATCAAATTTTAAGTTAAGAGAAAAGGATTTTTTAAATTTATTCGCTTTTTTCTTTAAAATTCTATGGTACTTCTCATCACCCATCCCTAAAATAACTACCTGATATTTTTTTAAGAAGTGGTCTAGCGCACGAGATAAAATATCTATCCCTTTTTGTTCCACAAGGCGGCTTACTGTTCCTAAAAGAAAGATGTTTTTATCTACTTTTAAGCCTAATTCTTTTTGGAACATCCTCTTATTCACATATTTATCTTCAATTGTTCGGTGGGAATAATTCTTGTATATAAGTTTATCTATTTGGGGATTCCATACGCTATAGTCAATGGCATTGAGAATTCCACAAAGATACTTTCTTTTTTCTCTTAAAACTCCGTCCAAACCGCATCCATAATCAGGAGTTTGAATTTCTTTAACATAAGCAGGACTTACCGTATTTACCATATCGGAAAATATAATTCCTCCTTTAAGGAGATTGATTTTTCCATAAAACTCTAAATGGCGCATATTAAAATAATCCCAAGGGACACCTAAAGAACCAAACTCCTCCCTTTCAAATATACCCTGATAAGCGAGATTATGAATAGTCAAAATACACTTTGTATTTTTAAAAAATTTATCGTTCTTATAAAGAAGTTTTAGGTAGATATTTGCCAGTGCTGTTTGCCAGTCGTTGCTATGAATAATTTGCGGAGAAAAGTTTATTTTTTTAAGAAGTTTAAAGATTTTTTTATTAAAGAAAGAAAATCTTTGTAAATTATCAGGGTAATCACCGCAAGAATCTCCATAGAGATAATCACGCATAAAATATTCATCATTTCGAATAAAAAAGAATTCTACACCTGCCTGTTTAGTGAAACCGTACTCTGAATAATTCTTTTGAGGGTTGATACCTTTATAAAACGGCATAAATACTTTTACTTCGCAGCCCTTCTTTGACAAGGCATAGGGCAATGCCCCGCTAACATCAGCAAGGCCTCCTGTTTTAGCAAAAGGAAAAACCTCAGAAGAACAAAATGCTACCCTCATTTACACTCCAAACTCTTTCATCTCTGCCCAATTCCTACCTATCTTAAGATTGACTTCTATAGGCACTGTTAACTTTATGCTTTCTTCCATATTTCTTTTAACAATCCCTGCTACCATTTCACACTCTTGCATAGGGACATCGAAAACAAGCTCATCATGAATCTGAATTATCAACTTTGCTCCTAAATTTTCTTGTTTAAATTCCTTATAGATTTTTACCATCGCTACTTTAATAATATCGGCGCAAGAACCCTGAATGGGAGTGTTTATCGCGCAACGCCGGCTGAATTCTCTTAAATTAAGATTAGGGCTGTTAAAATCAGGTAAATTCCTCTTTCTTCCTAAGATCGTTTTCACAAAACCATCCTTAGCTGCCTCTTCATAAACTCTCTGAATATAGTCTTTTACTTTAGGATAACGTAAAAAGTAATCTTCGATAAATCTTTGCGCTTGGGTAGGGGTAATTTTCAACTCCTCTGAAAGGCCGTAAGAGCTCATCCCGTAGATTATACTGTAAGTCACTTTTTTAGCTAAATCCCGCTGGGTATCGGCCACCTCACTCTCTTGGATCCCAAAAAGAAGCGACGCTGTATAACGATGAATATCTCTATTTTTTTTAAACGCTTCTATGAGATAATCCTCGCCGGAAAAATGAGCAAGAATTTTTAATTCAATTTGAGAGTAATCTCCACACAGGATATTGCCCCCTTTAAAAGAAGAAATGAACGCTTTCCTTAAATGAGACGAAAATTCTCCTTTTACAGGAATGCTCTGTAAGTTAGGGGAAGAACTGGATAGTCTGCCTGTCTGGGTAGAAGTCTGATTGAACTGGGCATGAAGCCTGCCCCCTTTTAACCTTACCTGCTCCATAAGAGGTAAGATATAAGTTGTTTTTAATTTATTTAAATGACGATATTCCAAAAGAAAGCGGGCTATTTCATATTGAGAAGATAATTTCTCTAAAACTGCTTCGTTAGTAGAATACCCTGTCTTTGTCTTTTTAAAAGAGGGCATTTTAAGCTCCTGGAAAAGTACAACTCTTAACGCCTTAGGAGAGTTTAAATTGAATTTTTTTCCCGCAATATTAAAAATTTCTTCTTCTACACTTGCTAACTTCTTCTTGACCTCACTCAAAAGGCTCTCTAGCACCACAATGTCAACCTTTACCCCGTATCTTTGCATATCAGTAAGTACGTAAACAAGAGGCATTTCCACATTAAAAAAAAGTTCCCCCAAAGCTTGCTCTTTTAATTTTGGAGAAAGTACCTGGTAAAGCTGATAGATAAAACAAGGGGCAGCTTCGGGAGAAATCTCCGCGAAATCTTCTAGGTAACAAGCGGCAAGTGTGGGGAGAGTGTAATCGGGGAAAGAAGGGTTGATTAAATAGGCGGCAACTTTTACGTCAAACCAAGCCCCTTTTATCGCTATATCTCCTAGAGCAACCATCTGCTGCTTGAAATCGTAGGAAATCTTTTCTACTTTTTCGTCTTCAAGAAGGTTTTTTATGTTTTCAAGTTTAATTTTATGTACGCAGGTTTCTTTGTCATTAAAAACATATGCTTGTTCTTCTTTAATAAAAAAGATGACTTTATCTTTTTTTAATTCTTCTAGCGAACTTAAAGAAATTTTCTCTCTAACTTTTATCTTTAAATTTGATGGAGGGAGAGGAATTTCCCGAAGAAGAGCATTGAATTCAAGCTCGCGAAACATTTTATAAATTTCTGTGTAGTTGGGTTCCTTTATTTTTAAATCCTGCCAGGTTAAATTCAAATCAGGAAAACTTAATTTTATCAGCTCTTTGCTTAAAAAAATATTTTCTCTATTTCGTATGAGTACTTCTCTCAAATTAGGAAGAGTTTGGTCAAGATTGTCGAAAATATTCTCTACAGTGGCGAAGCTTTTTATGAGCTTTGCTGCTCCTACTTTGCCTATCCCTTTTGCTCCGGGAATGTTATCGGCGCTGTCGCCTGCTAAAGAAAGATAATCAACCATAGATACAGGAGCAAATCCAAATTCTTTTACAAAATCGTCTTCGTTTAAAAACTTTTCTTGATTGGGATTGTAAACTACCACTCTATTGCCGTCTATAAGCTGATAAACATCTTTATCCGGGCTTACAATAACTGTGGATAAATTATCCTTGGCGGCTCTTTTGGAAAAAGAAGCGATGATATCATCTGCCTCAAAACCTTCTTTTTCTATCAAGGCTACTCCCAAGAGGTGAATTAATTTCTTTATAAGAGGGATTTGTGCCCTTAAACCATCGGGGCAGGGCGGCCTTTGAATCTTATACTCCTTAAATTTTTCTTGACGAAAAGTTTTACGGGAAACATCGAAACAAATTCCCACATGTGTTGGTTTATGTTGGGAAATTATCTTTCTTAAAGTTTTGAAAAATCCATATACTGCTCCCGTAGGAACGCCTTCCCGGGTAGAAAGTTTAATGGCAAAAAAAGAACGATAACATATGGATGTTCCATCAACAAGATAAATTGTATCTTTAGACATCAGAAATTAGATGATGTTGGCTTGAAGGCTGGCTAGTTATTTTTTACCCTTCTAGAGAAATACAATAAATTGTTAAACATGCCTCTTTGAGTTTTTTTCTAAGAGAAAAAAGGAAAGAGAACTATTATGCAGATAAAAAAATGCTTCGCTTTTTTTGAATTTAGCATAAATAAACACCTATGTCAAGAGATCAATTGTTTATTTGTTAATTATACAAGGAATTATTTTTGTTCTTGGGTAGAACTTTCCTTAACTTTCTCCATCAAAGATTTCCCTTTTTCTTTAGAAAGATAAGCTAAAGATATAGAAGTGATAAAAAAAAGGATGGCTAAAATTACCGTCACTTTTACAAAAAAAGAACTTGTTTTTGTTCCAAAGATAGACTCAACTCCCCCTAATGCCTCAACAAGGCCGCCGCTGCGGCCTCTTTGAACGAGAATCATACCGATTAAACCTATTACAATAATAATATGGGAAGTTAACATTAAGTTGTACATTATATGCCTCGTATAGCCTATAGCTTAATGATTATACCATTAAATGGCGTTTTTGACTATTTCTATAAAAGTGACACTCTCAAGAGAAGCTCCTCCCACTAAAGCTCCATCGATATCATCTTCCCGCATTAGTTCTTTTGTATTGGAAGGTTTTACGCTGCCTCCGTAAAGAATCCTTAACTCTTGCGAAGTTTGGTAAGAATAATGCCTTTCCAGCCAGGTACGAATAAATTTATGAACTTCCTCTGCCTGGACAGGTGTGGCAGTTTTCCCTGTGCCGATTGCCCACACTGGCTCATAAGCGATAACTAATCGCGATATATCCTCTTGGCTTAAGTCTTTAAGAGCTCCTTGTAATTGCCTCTTTATTATATCAAAAGTCTTTTCTTCTTCTCTCTCGTCTAAGGTTTCTCCCACACAACAAATAGGTGTTAATCCTACGGATAAAGATGTTTTTATCTTTTTGTTTACCGCCTCATCCGTTTCAAAAAAATACTTTCTCCTTTCTGAATGGCCGAGAATAACATATTCGCAACCTACATCTTTAAGCATTAGGGCAGATACCTCACCGGTAAAGGCACCGGAATGCTCCCAATATACATCCTGAGCGCCAAGCTTAATGTTTGAATCCATAAGGATTTCACTTGCATCGGATAAAGCAGTGTAGGGAGGGCACACTATGATATCCACTCCCTCTATATAAACGAGCTCTCTTTTTAAGCTATTAATCAATTCCAGAGCTTCCTTGATCGTTTTGTTCATCTTCCAGTTACCTGCAATTATAGGTTTTCTCATTATTTATTCCTCTTTATTATTAAGGGTTAAGGATAAAATAAGAATACATAAATCATTTTCCTTTTTCTTTAATTCTTCGTTGAGCTTCATCCTTCTACCTTCATCCTTCTACCTTCATCCTTCTACCTTCATCCTTGTCCCTTAAAGATGCAATTCCCGGTAAAACCTTACCTTCTAAATACTCTAACGATGCGCCGCCGCCGGTTGAAATATGCGACATCTCCTTAATCAGGCCAAACTTTGCCACTGCCGCGGCTGTATCGCCTCCGCCGATAACTGAAGTGACGGGAGAATGCGCTATGATTTCGGCCAAAGCTTTTGTTCCCGCGGCAAACTTATCGTTTTCAAAAATTCCAACTGGACCGTTCCAGACAACCGTACGTGCCGATTTTATTTTCTCACTAAACAAACTTATAGTTTTAGGCCCGATATCAACCCCCATCCAGCCTTCTTCTATTGCTTCTCCTTTAGTAACCTTCACGTTAGCCGCTGTTTGAATATTATCGGTAACCAAGTGGTCAATGGGTAAGACTATTCCCATGCCTTTAGTTTTGGCTTTACCCAGAATGTTTTTTACCATACCACTCATCTCTTCTTCCAGGCGTGAAGAACCAATGTTAACTCCCAAAACCCGCATAAATGTATAAGCCATTGCCCCGCCAATAAGAATGGCATTCGCCTTCTCGATCATATTTTCGATAACTGGTATTTTATCCTCTACTTTTGCCCCGCCTAAAAGAAGTATGAACGGCTCTTCTGGTTGAGTAAGGACTTTCTGGAAATACTCTATCTCTTTTTCTACCAAAAACCCAGATACTGCTTCAAGATAATGAGTTACTCCTTCTGTTGAAGCGTGAGCCCGATGGCAAGTTCCAAAAGCATCATTTACGAATATCTCTCCCAAAGATGCCAATTCTTTAGCAAATTCAGGGTCGTTTTTTTCTTCTTCTCTATGAAATCGCAAATTTTCCAGCATTCCAACATCGCCGTCATCCATAGCTAAAACTGCCTGCCTTATCTCTTGACCAATACAGTCCTTTAACATTTCAACCGGCTTTCCTAATAGCTCGCTCAAACATTTAGCTGCCGGAGTTAAACTAAATTCGAGTCTAACCTCTCCCTTGGGCCTTCCTAAATGGCTCATTAAAATAAGTTTTGCCCCTTGACCGATAATATATCTTATTGTTGGCAGAGCCGCTCTTATCCTATTATCGTCGGTAATCTTTAATTCTTTATCCAGAGGTACATTGAAATCAACGCGCATAAGCACGCGCTTACCTTTTATATTAGCGTCTTTTATGGATTTCTTTTGCATTATCTTTCTTTAGAAACCATGTACTTAATTAAATCTATAATTCTACAGCTATATCCCCATTCATTATCATACCAAGAAAGAATTTTTACCATATCGCCGATGCAAAATGTCTGTTCACTATCTACTATTGAAGAAAGAGGGTTTTTCTTAAAATCTACGGAGACGAGCGGGGCGCAGTTTACACCAAGAATACCTTTTAGTCTACCATTAGCGGCATCTTTTAAAACCTTAATTACATCTTCTCTGGAAGCCTCTCTTTCTGTCTGCATAACTACATCTACCAAAGAAACAGTAGGGGTAGGAACGCGTATGGCCAAACCATCCAGCTTGCCTTTCAACTCGGGAATAACGAGCCCCACGGCTTTAGCTGCCCCTGTGGTAGTAGGTATCATAGAAAGTGCTGCTGCCCGCGCTCTTCGTAAATCCTTATGAGGGAAATCTAATATCTGCTGATCGTTGGTATAAGCATGTATTGTGGTCATAAGGCCTTTCCTTACTCCAAAGTTATCTTTTATTACCTTTACTACCGGGGCTATACAGTTAGTAGTACAAGAAGCATTGGAAACAATATTATCTTTTACCGGGTCGTATTTATCTTCGTTTACTCCCAAAACAAAAGTAGCAATTTCTCCTTTTGCCGGCGCTGAGATAATAACTTTCTTTGCTCCTGCTTTTAAATGGGCTCCTGCTTTTTCCTCATCACGAAAAATACCCGTTGACTCAACTACAATCTCTACTCCTAACTCTTTCCATGGAAGCTTGGAAGGATCCCTCTCTGAAAGAACTTTTACCTTTTTACCATCAACTATAAGAGCACCTGCTTCTGCTTTTATATCGTTGGTAAGAATCCCAAAGTTTGAGTCATATTTTAAGAGATACGCTAAGGTGGCGGCATCAGTAAGGTCATTAACTGCTACAAAGTCAATGTTCTCCACCCCTGCCTCTATTGCTGCTCTAAAAACTAATCTTCCAATTCTGCCAAAACCATTAATTCCTACTTTTACTGCCATCTCTTTTCCTCCATTTTTATTCACCGATATTTACGTTAAGTAAACCCTGTTAGATGCTTACTATCTAACAGGATAGATTTGTGGTAGTTAGCATTTTATGGAAAATTATTATAACAATCATAAAATAAATTGCAAGAGGATTTTCCTTGTGCGGGAATGGGAAGAGACATCATACCCCCCTCCCCCGGGGATTACAAAAGAAATGAACCTCCTCGGGCTAAAGCCCGAGGTTTCTTTGGATAATCGCTCCGCATTCATCTCCGGCCTAAAGTCCGGGGATTTCTGCGTATCGATTAAAAGAATTCGTTTTGAAAGTTCTCATTATTGGCAGTTCAACAGGACGCCCTGCTGGGCAGTAGGGATAGTTAATAAAAAATGCAAAGTGAAAAGTGACCCCTTTTACATTCGCTATGGTTCTTTTCTTTTCAAGGGAGGAATTAAATCAAAGTGGGCATCATAAGAATACACTGATTCTATGCCTTTGCTTTCCATAAAAATAGCATTGTAGGCATCGATAAAGTCCATTCTTTTTAATCCATAGAGGCCTATAGCGGCAAGCAAAGTATCCTTTTCATCAAGCTTGATATTGGGCGTGTTTAATATCTTTTGAACGCTCGTTACTATTTCGCTTTTTGGTAAGTTATAGGCTTTCTCTAAAACCCACACAACTTCAGCAATAACCAATGTGGTAGTATAAAGGGCTTCTTTACCATCAATGGCCTTTTTAAAAAGCAGTCCACATCTCTGGGCTTTCTTTATATCGTCACAGGTTAAATACCGCAATATAATATTCGTATCTAAAAAAGTCACCTCATCTCCTTCATAATTTCTTTCACTACCTTCTCTTTCACCTTTTCCCGTAACTTAGAAAAGTCAATTGGTTTTTTGCCGGAATGTTTCACCACTCCCTTAAGATCCAATATATTGCCGTTGATGGGTGTTAAAAAAACCCTCTTACCATCGGGAACATACACAACTTTATCGTTAGGGCTTAGATGCAGCAATTCCCTAACCTCTTTGGGAATAGTAGTCTGGCCTTTGGCAGTAACAGTGGAAAAATGCATCTGATATTACCTCCTTACTTTTCTAAACCTCACTTAAAATATACCATATTATTACTTTTTATCAAGAGTAATTTTAATATTTTTTTTCATACCTATTTGAGGATGAGATTTTCCTCCAGGTGTAGGTAAATATTCAGTGAACCACGTCTAAATTTTTCTGAATATTCAGTGCAAAATGCAAAATGCAAATTGCATACCCTAACGGGCACAAGCAAGTTAAAATTACTTATTTTTTTTTGCCGTAATTACTGACTTTGCAATAAT
>JAHJHM010000148.1 GCA_018823915.1 Candidatus Omnitrophota bacterium | reverse complement strand
TTAATCACATCCTCCGGCATTACCGACTGGATCAATTTCTTATGCGCTACATCTTCACCTTCTACTTGAACTTTTAAAATACCCAAAGTATCTTTAATAAACTTTTCTCGCCCTAAAATAAAACCGGCATAAACCATAGAAAACGGATTAGATGGATTATTCAGTCCATCCAGCACAAATTGCTTATATTTTTCCGAAGATAACTTAAAATAGCAATCCCGTTGAATTTTATCAATTATTGATTCTTTTGATGGTTTAATGTATTCCCGATAACTTGACCAACGGTATTCTTCTGGATTATCTACCATCTTTGCGCGGACTGGGTTTAAATGAATATACCGCGTCAACTCCAAGAGATAACTATCCGCTTCAACTAATATCGATTTAAACCTGCCCTGAAACAGATGTCCACAACGATTACGCTTGATGTTATAGTAAACAGTGTAAGACGTATTGATGTAGTGCATTATCCTGGATATATTAGCTTGAGTGGTTTCAAAAAGCAAGTGATAGTGGTTACCCATCAGGCAATAGGCATAAAAATAAAATTTGAATTTTTCTTTCGCTAATTGGATATATTCCAGAAATTTTTGATAGTCGATTTCGCTGATGAAGATTTTCTTGCGGTCGTCACCGCGACTAGTGATATGATAAATACAGTTTTCAGCTTGCAAGCGGTATGGCCGAGACATAAGCGGATATTAGCATTTATCTGCGGTTTTGTCAAATCTTTTCACGTTTCAAGGTCTGACCCTTATTACCCACTCAGAAGGGATTCCCAATGTACAGAGCATGGTCAGAAGCAGAATAACCTGATTCTTCTTATTGTTAATAAGGTTTTTCAATCTCTCCATGTTTTTATCCTAATATGACTATTCCTTCACAACAAGTTTTGCTTTCATGCTTTTATGTCCTCGACCACAATAGACTGAACATAAAATATCAAATTCGCCCGCTTTATCCGCAGAAAATTCAATATCTGATGGCTTATCTTTCTCCACTTTTTCATTAATTCCATATTCTTTAATAAAAACACCATGGGGAACATCACGAGATGTCGCATGGATTCTTACTTTGTCGCCCTTGTTAACAGTGATTGTTTCCGGTGAGAAGCTGAATTGATAAGCCTCCAAATTGATTTCTTTTATCTGCGTTTCATCCATCATAGTTGTTTCTTCATGATGTTTCATCATCGACTTATCTTTATCCATTCCCATCATCATGTGCCCGTCCTTTTCGCCCATCATATGATGATGCCCCTTTTGCTCACCTTCTTCTGTCATTTCCATATGCTGGCCCATATGTTTTTCCATATCCCCCTTCATTTGCCCTTCAACAATCTTGACGTATTTTTCAGGGTCCTTCTTAAATTCTTCAATACAGCCGGTACAGCAAAAATTATAGACTTTACCATTATACTCGTATTGTTCGGCTGGCCCCATTTCCCTTATTTTTTCACCACTTACCGGGCAAATTTTATTATCTACTTCTACAACAGCTGATGTTTCTGACTTCATATGCCCACTCATTGCGCCCATATGCTCATTATGGACATTCCCTTGTTCGGCATAAACATAGGTTGCATAAAATAATAGTGCAATTAAAGATATCAAAATAAATTTTGTTCTCATAACATACCCCCCATTAGTTTATATTTTTTTTCGCTAATTCTCTTTCCTTTAACCAGCAATATCCTACGGGAACGATAAAGAGCGTAACCAAGGCAACCATCATACCCCCAACCAAAAGTTTTCATAAACACCTCCTATTATTTTAATAAATCCTCAAGCTCGCAAGACAACAATGCCGATTTATTGAGAACGATCTGTTCTTTCTGGTTTAAGCGCTCTGTAGTACTTCTGATAAGTTTAGTAGTTATACTCCTATTTCTGCTAAGCATAATGCGATTTATTTTTTTCAGAAACTTTTCGTTTTTCTCATTAAAAAGAGTCGCGTACCGCTTGAGTCTATCGTGGTATGAAGAGCGGATGCTCCCTCCGCTACTTTTGAATTGAATGATACGATTTATATTTTCATTAATTTTAGTCGGAGGAAAATCTCTTTCGCAATCTTCAACCCAGTACTCAACCATTTCATACTCTATCCAGCAAGTCTTTCCTTCTTTGATATTATAGGTGAATGTAAACGAAAAGTTATCATTTCTAAAATTCCTATATACCTGTACGCTTTCTAAAGCATTTACCGTGCATATTTCATACGCACCGACAAGCCCAAAATAGCTTTCTCTCCAGTTTGTGAGCCAATTTTCAATGTAGGTACGGTTTACAAAAAGCGGCAAAAGATCTTGCTTAAGATTTGCATCGCTAACAGCGTTCATTTTGATTGTAAGCTTATCGAAAAGCGTACGTAAATCTTTAGCCTCCTTCACATTTTTAGCTATCAGATAATCAAGGCCAGGTACTATCTTGTTGTTCATGTACCAAATAAGATCATAAATATCACGGCCTTTTTCCTCATAAAAAGCCTTGCCCACACCGCGTGTTCCGCGAAGAAAAATTGCGGCCACTTTACTGGCCATGAGGGTCGACATATTATAGGTTAAGATTACAAATGATAACTGATCCCGATTGACAGGATAACGTTCGCTTACCGTTTTGGTAGCGATAAAATGATTTAGATCGACTTTGACATGTACCTGATTTGACGTATGGCCAAGATTTAATGCTGCACCGGCATTAAATTTAAGCAGCAAGCCTCTTCCTGTAACGATTTTTACAGTCATGAAACTTGAATGGGTACTATACGTATGGGAAAAATGATCTTCGATTTCTTTCTTTAGTTTATTCAGAAAATCTTTCGTTACTCTTTCAGAAACTTCAAAATCTAGATCAACTGACATTCGGTCAAGTCCATGAATTATGCGTAGTGCAGAACCACCGTACATTATCCATTTATTGTATTCGGAATGGTGGTAAATAAAATTAAGAACATAAAACTGAAGCTCTTCTTTAAGGGTGTTACGAAGTGTTTCCGCATCTATCCCGTCATGCGTGGCAAAATCAGCAAGTTTCCTTTTTAAAATGGCAATAATTTGTTCACTCATTGTTAATATATTTCTTTATCATCGCATAAAATTTGAGCTGTTCTTTTTTATCCATTTCATCAATGTCTATTCGTAATTCTTCAACTAATGTTTTTATGTCTTTAAATTGAACACCGCGGAACTGATAAGTTTTGAAATAGAGCAAATCAAACAAGGCCTTAGCCGGGGAGGCGATGAAAAAATCGAGCTTCGCTGACTGCTCACCTGCAACTTTTCCTTTCATTAAAGAAAAATTTGAAAATAGTCCTTTTTTTATAGAGTTATAGGTAAAGTTTCCGGCTTTGGTGGTGTAATTTCTGGTTACCTTTGGCGTGACGGAAGTAATACTGTATATGGCTTCCGTAGTAAGATTGTAAAATTGAAGGGCAGACCATAAGCTAACATATGAAGGTGTTCGGATAATGTTTGCCAGATAAAAAGAATACGAAATATCGCTCTTATTTTTGCTGAAAAAATAGCTTGATGTATACAACCCCTTTTTAAGTTGGAGAATTTCCTTATACTTCAGAAAGCGACTAATATAGGTATCAACCGTGGAATCGGCAAGTCCCAGTTGTTTGCCGAGTTGATATAAGCTGTCCTTGCTGAAATAGGGCAAAGATTTTAGCTGTTCTAATAAGTTCTTCTTGCTTTTCATAATTATGACATAAGTGTATCATAAAAGAAACGTGTTGTCAAGCTTTCGATAGCTTAATATTACGATCTGCTTTTCTTAACCCTTTCACTCCAAACCATTTATCTTCCTTAACAGGCCTAAAATCATCGTGCGGAACTTGCACATACGGTCAGCCGAAAGTACAGTATCTACCGTTCCCTTTCTTCAAACTCCTGCATAATTTCCCTAAAACGGGTTAATTGCTGACGCTCTTCTCCTTGCCTTTCATATGCTATCCCAGTCCAGCTGAGGAATCTTGTTGCGCTCATTCTTTAATACATGCAAGACAGTGGCGATATATGGGTCAATAATAAGCAGGGCTTTAGCGTGCCGGGCAGCCTTATAGAATGTCACGATGCGATCGATATTTTGGCCTGAGCAATAGGCAAGAACAACGTTCTTTTCTGTCTTTTTCAGCGCATCTTCCACGCCACTCAAAACAGCGGACTCATCCTCATAAGCTCCGCCTTGCCGCTCGATCATAGTGCCTTCCATAAGCAGGCAGTTTATGCCCTTAGGCGGATTCTTAATGAAACGATCGAATAGGGACCTTCTCCAGCCGCTGGCCCGGAAGTCGCCTGAATAGAATAACCGCTTGCCGGTTGGTTTCTCTTCAATTAGAAAAGACATAGCATCAAATCCGGAATGGTCAACCAAATACGGCGTTACACGAAAGTCACCAATATCAAAGCTCGCTTTGTGCTTTACTATGTAAGGATTCTGAATACTGATATGGCTTCGCTTATGGGTAAAAACATTAAGCACATGGATCAACTTGAGGGCACCTTCGCTGACATAAACAGGAATATCTGGGTGCAGGTAGTTCAGCAGGCCATAATGGTCCTTATGAGAATGTGATATTAAGATACCGCTAACTTGCGGCTCTTGGCCATTGTATAAGCCGGGAATATCAAACAAGACGTGCTCTTTGATAAGTTCGGCGGCTGTCCTGTCTTGCAGAGACGATTCGTTAACCTCTTTGCCATCGGAGGCGGCAAGCGGCATGCCGTAATCAAGAATAATACGGGTTTCGCCTACGCGAAGCTCAACGCATGTGCCGTCAATCTGATGGGTGCCTCGGTGGATTATAATTCTCATATTTTCTCAAACATGATCTTCATCGTGTCTTTGTCATAATAGGCGGCATAATATTGAATGCTATCCTTCCCAATTCGTCGAGGCAAATTACAATTCTTAATCTCATTCTCAACTTTCTTTCTCTGATCCCCGGTAACAGCAACAACGGCCTCAATACACAAAGATGCCGGAATCTTTCCGGAAAACCCAAAAACCTTATACCATTCTTGTCCCAGGTCAGGATCTCTGAGCATTTTTAATAAGGTTGCGGAATAAATCGAAACTTCGCGCAAAGTTTTTTGATATCTTCCCGGTGCTTTAAGCTCCCACACCGAAAGATAAACCCGTCCTGAGCGACGGCGCGCGAGAATATCTATGTGTCCATTAGATGCCTTAGGAATTCCTGATGATCCAGATATCGGAAGCGGAAATTGCAAAGGAAAACCAGAGAGTGTTACCGGCTGTATGCCTGAAAATGTACCCCCAAATTTTATACGGCTCTTTCTACGAGGGAATAGGGGTCAGACCTTGAAACGTGAAACTATCCTCCC
>JAHJHM010000147.1 GCA_018823915.1 Candidatus Omnitrophota bacterium | reverse complement strand
CCCATTTTCGAGATCTGCTCTTTCTTTTAGCTGCTCGCTCATCACAGGCCTTAAATTATCAATCTCTTTCTAATGATTTGGGCGTATCGATTCAAGCGGTAAAATTATGGGTTAGTATCCTTGAAATATCCCAGGTTATATTTCTTCTTAGGCCATATCGTATTAATTTAGGCAGCCGTATCGTAAAATCTCCAAAAGTGTATTTTACCGATATCGGATTAGTAAATTATTTAGTAGGTAATAAATCAAAAGCTGCTCTTACGCGCGGCGCGCAGGCAGGGGCTATCTTCGAGAATTTCGTGATTCAGGAACTGTTAAAACATTATTTTAATCTTGGAGTAGCGCCACCTATTTACTACTACCGAACTAACAATGGGCTGGAAGTGGATATAATTATTGAAGAAAAGGCTGGCGTGATTAGGCCTTGTGAGATTAAATTGACTAAAACGCCGAATCCCAACATGGTTAATTCGATTGAGCGGCTTCGCAATCTGAATAAAAACAAAAAATTGTCTATATTAGATGGCTGTATTATTTCTCTTGTTGATAAATCCTTTCCTCTTACTAAAACTGCAAGGGCATATAATTTAAAAGAGTTCTTGTCGGTTATTTAATAATTTCATAATATGTTTCGCAGTATTTCTTTCATAAAATCAGGGATTTGCTTGGGTGGAAGCCGCCATTTACGATGGAAGAGGGGATTAGGGAGACGGTTAGGGGATTTAGTCTGCTACCCCGTTGATTTTAGAAAACTCTTGACAATAGCGTTGTGTGTGAGTAAAATTACTCAGTAGCTTGAGTAATTTATGGAGGTGCCAGTATGCATGAAAGGCCAATGGTTGAAATAATCAAGAGTCGGCTTAAAGAAAAAAGGCGTTTTATCCAGGTTATTCTGGGGCCGCGCCAGGTTGGCAAAACAACGGCTATCCAACAAGTTGTTAATTCTGGCCAAGTGCCTTTTCATTACGCCGCAGCAGATCTGCCTGCGCCGCCGAGCACTCAGTGGATATCCAGCCAATGGGAATTAGCGCGAATAAAAGCAGAAGGAAAAACTGGGGTTATCCTTGTTTTAGATGAAATACAGAAGGTAGCGTATTGGTCCAGCGAGATTAAACGTTTATGGGATGAAGATGGGCGATTGGGCAAGAATATACATGTTGTGTTGTTAGGTTCCGCGTCCCTTCTTATTCAAAAAAGTTTAAGTGAGAGTTTGGCGGGAAGGTTTGAACTAGTGCGTTTTCCCCATTGGTCATGGCTGGAAATGAAGAATTGTTTTGGCTGGGCTATTGATCAATATATTTATTTCGGCGGGTATCCAGCTTCTGCCTCTTTAATTGGAAACGAAAACCGTTGGCGACAGTATATACGTGATTCCCTAATCGAAACAGCTTTATCCAAAGATATACTTCTTTTGAACCGTGTAGAGAAACCAGTTTTATTAAGGCAGTTATTTGTTTTAGCGTGTGAATATGGGGGGCAAGTTTTATCATATCAAAAGATTTTAGGGCAATTGCAAGACGTGGGCAATACAGTAACCCTGGTGCATTATCAGAGGCTTTTGGAGAGTGCTTTTCTTATTCAAGGCTTACAGAAATGGTCAGGTAATGCGTTGCGCCTGCGAAATTCAAGCCCTAAATGGCTCCCTTTGAATACGGGGCTTGTTAGTGCCTTATCCGGCCAGTCTTTTAAAGAATGGAGGAATGATCCTGCTAAATGGGGGAGGCTTGTAGAAAACAGCGTTGGGGCCGATTTGCTGAACAAAGGTATTTTGGAGGGAATTGAAGTGTGCTATTGGCGTGAAGGTAACAATGAGGTTGATTTTGTTTTACGTAAAGGTAGCGCTATAACCGCTATTGAGGTTAAAAGCGGGCAGAAGAAGAGGGATACACGAGGATTGTTTATGTTCAAAAAACATTACCCCCGCACCAAAACGCTTATTGTTGGATGTGGCGGAATAAAGATTGAAGAATTTTTGGAGATTCCAATCACAAAGTTAATTGCGTAGTTAAAATAGCTTAATGACAAAAATGGGCTACCCGAATTACATAAACCGCACTGTCTGGTATAAGTAAAACCGCCTTTTCAATTCTAAACAATAATGACTGTAATCACTAAGCAGCATATTTTAATTACCGGCGCAAATGGATTTATTGGCCGCAATCTGTGCGTTTTCTTGAAGGGGAAAGGCAATTTTGTCCGGGGGGCTGTGCGTAATAATGCGCGGGATGTCTCGGGGGTTGATGAATATATCCAAGTTGGGGATATAAATGAGTCGACGGATTGGCAGGAAGCTTTAGACGGAGTGGATGCAGTTATTCATTTAGCGGCGCGGGTTCATATTATGAATGACTCAGCAGGCAATCCTGCGACCGAGGGCGAAATGCCCGAGGAAGTGTCAGAGCCCATCTGGGCTCGACTTGAAGCTTTTCGTAAAGTGAATGTGCTGGGGACTGAGCGCTTGGCGCGAATGGCGGCAAAGGCAGGAGTTAAGAGGTTTATTTTTATCAGCTCGGTGAAAGTAAATGGAGAAGGAAAAACAGAGCCGTATCGTGAAGATGATTCCCCTGATCCACAAGATGCTTATGGTATCAGCAAGCGGGAAGAGGGGATTAGGGAGACGGTTATGACGATGTCCATAAGTTATAATGTATAGTTAACTCAATAAAAATACTATTTTAGAGTATTTAAGTTGACTTAAGTGTATTAATATGGTAATATTCAATTATGAAACGAAAAATAACCGCAAAGTTATCTGAATGGAAGAATAGCAGCCGGCGTCAGCCTTTGCTCCTGTATGGGGCAAGACAAGTTGGGAAGACCTACGTTATTAATGAGTTTGGCCGGAACAATTATGAGAATGTTATTTATGTTAATTTTGAAACTAATTTAACCGTTGCCGCTGATTTCAATAATGATATTTCTCCGGAACATATTATCAATTGTTTGGAGATATTTTATAAACAAAAAATAGTCCCGGGAAAAACGCTTATTTTTTTTGATGAGATCCAATCGTGCGCGCGGGCGTTGACATCATTAAAGTATTTTTGTGAAAGCGCCCCCGAACAGCATATGATCGCGGCAGGAAGTCTTTTAGGCGTTGCTTTTAATCGTGATAAAAGCTCTTTTCCTGTCGGCAAGGTGGGTTTGCTTCATCTATATCCGTTGGATCTTGAGGAATTCTTGTGGGCTGTGGGCAGGGAGACGTTGGCAGAAGAAATACGCGGTTGTTACGCGGCTAACAATCCCCTATCAGTCATGCTTCATGACGCGGCTCTTAATCTGTACAAAGAGTATTTAATCGTCGGCGGTATGCCTGCCGTTGTGAATGAGTATTGTAAGAATCAAAGGTTATTGGATGCGGCCAATGTGCAAGCGCTGATTGTTGATACCTATATAGCGGATATGGCAAGGTATGCCACGCCTGTCGAAACGACAAAGATTATGGCGGCTTTTCAATCGATACCGGCTCAATTGGCCAAGGACAACCGAAAATTTCAATACAAGGTTATCCAACGGGGCGGTTCTGCTTCGATATTTGGGGCGTCGATCGACTGGCTGTGTGCCGCCGGGCTGGTTGTTAAATGTAACAAGGTTGAACACGGATACATGCCGTTAGCTGCCTATCAGGATTTTTCAAGTTTTAAACTGTATATGGGGGATGTCGGGTTGCTGACTTTAAAGTCAGGAATGTCGGCGCATAATATTTTAACGCCTATTGATGCCCACAATACTTTTGTTGGCGCGATCGTTGAAAATTATGTGGCGGGCCAGTTGCGGGTTCGTTGGAGCGAGCTTTATTATTGGGATTCTGCTCATACCGCCGAAATAGATTTTATAATTCAAGATCAGGATAATATCATCCCTGTGGAAGTCAAAGCAAGCGTCCATACCCGTTCAAGGAGTTTGTCGGTGTATAAAGAAAAGTATGCCCCTCCATATGCGATAAGGATATCCGCGAAGAATTTCGGATTCGAGAATAATATAAAGTCTGTTCCGTTGTACGCGGTATTTTGTATCGTCTGTGTATCATCATCGAGTTGAGGAATTGGAAAAATTAGCCGGATCTCTTCTTGTTGATAGCAGTAAAATCAGGAATCTGCTTGGCCTCGTCCGAATGGGCTTGGCGCTTCCTCGGGCATTTCGCCCTCGGTCGGCTGGAAGGCGCTGTTTACTATGGAAGAAATATTTAGAGAGATATTAGAGTTTACTCTTTTTCGTCAAGAGGGAAAAAGATAATTTAAAGTTACCATAACTTTAGTAATATTAAAAGTACTAATTTAGGGACAGTTTGAGATAACTTGTTTTTGGATACTTGACAAATTGCAGTTTTTATTATACCATAATGCACAATAGTATATAAATTTGTGCATTTCGATTGTTTTGATGTATATCAACAGGAGAACCGAATGATAAAAGACATATTGTTGATGCAAAAAAGAGAATTGGAAAAAAGATTGGCAGAACGGTATATAGAAAGAGAAATAGATTACAAAAAGTTCGATAATGATTTAATTAAAGTAATCATTGGTCCAAGAAGGGCGGGAAAATCATTCATATGTTTTCACATTCTTAATAGATCCGGAAACTTTGGTTATGCAAATTTTGATGACGAAAAACTTGTTGAAACGGAGAATTACGACGAGATAATAAATGCGATAGATTCTATATACGACAAACCTAAAAATATATTGTTTGACGAAATACAAAATTTGCCAAAATGGGAATTGTTCGTCAATCGGATTCAGAGACAGGGCTATAATTTAATAATTACCGGCAGCAATTCAAAGCTACTCAGCCGAGAATTAGCCACTCATTTGACCGGAAGGCATATGCCTATTAATATATTTCCGTTTTCTTTCGCTGAATTTTTACAATTAGACAATAAAGAACTTACCGAAAGTGAGACAAAAAGTAAATTGTCAGATTATGTGACGAAAGGCGGGTATCCTGAGCCATGCATAAAAAAAATTGATTATAAAGATTATTTATCAGTCCTGTATGATTCCATAATATTTAAGGACATAGTAAAAAAATATAATATCAGGTTTATATCGGGTATTGAAGATTTGGCGATATATTTAATTTCAAATACTACCAAAGAGTTTTCTTATAATACTCTAACCAAGGTTACTCGGTGTAAGAGCGTTCACACTGTGGAAAAATACTTAAATTATCTGGAAGAATCTTTTGTTCTTTTTAAATTGGACAGGTTCTCCTATAAAATAAGGGAGCAGATATCGTCAAACAAAAAAATATATTGTATTGACAATGGTTTTATTCATTCTAAAGCATTCGGGTTTAGTCCCGATATCGGAAAATTGTATGAAAATGTTGTGGCTGTAGATCTTAAAAAGATGGAAATAGACGGAAAATTAAAAATGTATTTCTGGAAGAATTCACAGCAGGAAGAAGTTGATTTTGTTGTTAAGCACGGCGCTAAGATAACGCAGTTGATACAGGTATGTTACGATATAAAAAATACAAAAACAAAAGAAAGAGAAAAACGGGTATTGCTTAAAGCAAGCAAGGAATTAGGATGCGATAATCTGCTGGTAATCAACGGCGACTGCGAATCCGAAGAAGAGATTGAGTGGTACGGTGAAAAAAGGAAAATAAAATTTATTCCGTTATGGAAATGGCTGTTGCGGAGGTAAATATTCAGTGAACCACGTCTAAATTTTTCTGAATATTCAGTGCAAAATGCAAAATGCAAATTGCATACCCTAACGGGCACAAGCAAGTTAAAATTACTTATTTTTTTTTGCCGTAATTACTGACTTTGCAATAAT
>JAHJHM010000146.1 GCA_018823915.1 Candidatus Omnitrophota bacterium | reverse complement strand
GGATTTTATTAAATAACGGTTTGTCACTGCCCTATCTTTTTCGTTGTTAGGATCACTCATTTCAGTAATATAATGCAGCTTTTGGAAAAGTCTGTCTTTCTCATACCAATTTAGTTTCTTAAAATCCTGTTGTTTAATGCAGATCTTTACACTCACCGCCTCTGGGCTCAAGAAAATAGTACACGGATAAAGAAAAGGTAAGACTTCCATCCGAGTCCCGTTTCTGATGGTTTTTCGGGAAAGCCCTTCTTCCTGTAGCTCTGCGGACATTTTTCCTATATCCCAAACATCCTTAGGTATAAACAGAGAATCTTTCGACCAATAGCAATCATTCCAACCATTCGTTTTGTCTTCATATTTCTTCTGTAAATGCCCCAGAGATATATGGGAAGACATCAAAATCCTGGCTATAAAATTACCGGATACCTCACTTGGAATCAAAGCCATCAGTTCCTTTATGTGAAAAATATACTTACCTCCATTCGGCAAATATTGTTTGATTAATTCAATATTATCTAATATGCCTAATATATTATTTTCCTGATAATGTTCTTTGAGATAACCTAAGAGCGTTTCACCTAATTCCCCATCGCCTCCCAAAGCCGAAACCGCCATCACTACATTGATAAAAGGATTGTTTTTAATCTTACTTTCTATCACGCTTAGCATATCTAAAAATACCGCATCCGTATTGGGAGATCGCACGTCTTTCTCAGGATGATCCTGGGATGAATTCTTCCTAACAGGAAATCTCGCCAGAACATCACCTCCCATATCCAATCCTATCACCAATACCTGCTTATTATTCTTACCGCGTGATTGCAGGTAATCCCTAGCTAAATTTGTTCCACTCTGACTTGCATCAGCCATAATCAGAACGATACCCAAATCTTCGGTGATTCCCAAAATGCTCCCTTCGCTAATTCTTACCTCTGACTGATATCCTTTAATGATTTTTCCTTCCTCATCTTTAATATTTGCTTGCACAAAAAGGCCGTCTTTCAACGGGTAAAAATGTTTCGATGGAGCAAGGGGCATTATAGACCCTATTTCTCCATTTAATCTGCTCTTCAGTGTAGACATCGGCACAGGCCCCCCTTGCGGATTCTCCGCCCCTCTCTTAAGATTAGTTGTAAAAACTCTAAACTTAATACTGAATCTTCCAGATTCCTCAAATATTTTTCTAAGTTGACAGGCTAAAAAGATCCCGCCTAATATATCACCACCTCCACCCATCGTTACGATATCGACTTCGTCGGGGAGATTAAAAGCAAATATTTTCTTCAAATAATCAATGCCTGTAAAAATCCCCTCGCTAACTTGGGAAGAGTGGAATAATTCGCTTTTAGTATTTTTTCCGTCCACTGGCGAGTTCACCGAAAGGCGAGACTCCGCCATAGGCGAGCTGCCATTCCCAATTTCGAAACCTAATCCCATTTCCTCCAATTTTCTCTTCGCCTCTCGAGACCTAACCCCATTTTCTCTACTGTTTTCTTCTCTAATCCATTCCCGGGCAGTTACGTTAAATCCAGCCGCATTCTTACCCAGAGTATTACCAGTAACTGAGGAGAATAGTCTTTTTTCTAAATTGATACTTTCTTTTATTATTCTGAGTTGATTCCAGAACTCAGTGTAATAATCTACAACAGCCTGATAATAATATTTATCCTCCCCTTTCACTAATCCAACAAGATATCCCAAGGTTTCAGTCTTTGGTAATTCCAACTGTAAAGCCACTGCCTCCAAATAAGCTATATGCTCAGCAAGGGCAGGCAAGCATTCTTCTTGGCAAAGCTTTCCCAAGTCTAATCCTTTTCCTCTCTTGAGATGCCCTCTAATATATTCACAATATTCTTCTATAATGTAGCGATGTAATTCTCTTACTCCCTTAAGACCGACAATCTCTAACACAAACTTAGCTGCTATAACTTCATTCAAAACATCAACTACATATTTAAAAACTTCCTCTCTTCTTCCCAATACCCCTTTGGGGTCAGGAATTCGGTCAAGGCTGATAAACTCTCCTTTTATAATAGGGTTATCTTTTAACCAGTCAGAGAAATGCATCAAGATAGTATGACAAATCTCATGAGCTAAAAACGCTAAAGCAAACTTACTGTCGTTAGTAAATCTCCCCTCTTTTATAAGTTGAGTTAATTCAAAAATATTAACATCCAATATGCTCGCAATGCCTAAATCATCAAAATCAAATGGGCTTAATTGGTAATTAATTACTCCCTCTAAGCTGTCCTCACCCCCTTCTGAATTTATAAATCTAGATACCAAAACAGAAACCATCGTTGAAGGCATAAAATTATATAATATTTTCTCAAATCCATAGAATAAACTATCTATGCCTCTCGCCTTCATTTTTTTCTCTAAGAGACCTAGATTATGACGAACTATCTCACCAACGTTCGATATCAAACATGCAAACCTCTCCGGTGTTTCTTCTTCTGTCCATGAATAGTCTTTCATAAAAATAGATTTAAGAGCTGACAACACTAATAGATTATCTGCATCCATGCTCAAAGAAGAACCTAGCCCCAACTTATCTTTTAGAAATACTGACAAATTCTCTACCAGTTCAATGTCTATCTCCTTCTTTTCTTTCCATTTACTTAAAGGTAAAAAATAAAGGTTAGTGGGGTCAGACCTTGAAATGTGAAATTGATTTTTTCCCACCGGCGAGGCGGCAGACTTCTCTTTCTTAAGAATCATCCAGCTTTCTGGAAAGTTTAGTTCATGATTTTCAATCCTTCTATATCTTCTCCATATATCTAAACCATAATATTCTAGACAAACCTGCTCCATGCCTTCTTCGCAAAAGGCGAGATATCCTCCAACTTTCAATTTTTCATCTATAGCTATCAGTAATTTCTCTATTATAAAGCCCAACCCAACATACCACATTCCTTTATGAATAAATATCCCGTTGAGTCCCTCCGTCTTTATATACCCTGGAAAGGGTGGAATTCTTTGCTCCTCGACAATAATCCTCAATTTGTCAAGAAATTTGCTTACTCTTTCATAATATATAAAACCTATCTCTTTAGCGGTAGAATAATCACTTATTATTTTCTTAACGAATTTTTCATCCTTTTTAAAAAGCCAATTTAATAACTCGGGTGAACTTTGAAAATATCTTTCTTCATAGCGTTTAATATAGTTATCATCGGCTGGAGCACGGTCATCTTTGAGGCCTTCAACCATCCATCCCAGATGTTCAACAAACTTATACTCATTAGCATGGGCATCAAGAAGATATATCCTTCCCTTTCGGCCAACGCGATGAAGCATAAAAAGAGGTAAAGCTGCCTGATTGAAATTGAATAATTCTGCGGCCTTAGCTCCCTTACCCAAATAATTATGGGTAACCTTCCAAAAATCTTCAAATATCATCTGAATTCTTTCCTTTGTTGATAACCATCCTTTTCTTCTCTTAATTGCTCTATCTATCGAATCAGCCTTTTCAAGATAAGGTTTATAAATTGGGTATTCCTTATCGCCCTTTGAATGTCCTATGATTCGTCCTTCTGATGGACGCCATAGAATTAACTCTTCTTTTTTCGCCTCATTTTTTAAATAGGGACAGACACCTTTTTTCACCGGCGAGGAGACAGTTTCTAGCTTATGGTTTATCGCCTCACACCTCCACCTCGTAGGTGTAAGTAAGGTTAACCCGTTGTTCCGTAATGGCAAATTTGGGCTGGAGGAATATCTTATTATGGATTGAACAGGAGAAGAGCGGGATAAATGTACCGTGTTGGCCGAGGAAACCCGGAGTAAAAATGGTGGAAGGGCAGGCAGAAAATCTAAATACTGGCGCAGAGATTCGGCTCCTTCATCGTATAGGACGTATCTTCCTCTAATAAAGGCCTTACCCTTGCGGATAAACTTCAGTAATTTCTCTCTATTTGTGATTAATTCTTCATAAATGTATTTTTCTTTCCTTGAACGATCGCCTTCGCCTTTTACAAAAACAGGCATTGGCCCCTGATCCTCCCCTCCGAGATAAACATTTAGATAAGGCTCATCCTTCTTTGCTCCTCCCCAAGCAATCTCAATCTTCTGGCCTTTTTTAATGGCCCGGATTAAGGCCCTCTTGCTTTCCTTCTCTAGTCTAAACCAGAATCTCTCTAACATCACCAAGCTGGCTACCACTGGAATGTCCCGGTCAAGAGGAGGATCAAAGACGATACGGGACAATTCTATTTTTTGCGCATCAGTCATGTATTTTAAGTATAGGCTAAATGCCACGAAACCTAAATTAAAACCTAATTTTATATTTCTATAGTCAGGTATGACCCTGCCTCCTTTGATTGTTATTCCCTTACCTTCCAGATTGTCTTCCCCTCTTATCTCCGCAACCTCTCTATCTTTGTGAAGAAGGAGTAATCTTCTCTCAATGGTTTCTTGACCCTTAATGGTTACTCTCTCCTGGGGAAAACCAAAGGTATAAATATGCTCATTCGCGATGGTTTTCACCATTATCTTATCCTCGCCAACAAAAGAATAGCAAGGCCCCATAGAAATTACTTCCCTGACACCCTTTTTATCCCTAATCCTGGATCTCTTAAACAAATAAGGGGACACAATACTTAATTCGGAATTAACTGACTTTGCCGGGCTGGAGGAGATATCTTGCCTCGCTGTGAGTTCTTTTTTCTGGCCGATATCATTCAAGAAAGAGACGCCGGCTCTTTGGTTAACTTGCAGAAACAACTCTTGTTCTTGCCACAATAATCCCATTATTCCTTTGGGAACAACTACTCTACCATCTTTCATCACGGCCTCTTCTGTGCCAACAAAAATCTCCTTTATCTCCCGCCCAACAAGGGAAGAAGAAGACAATGGAAACGGACACCGTTTTTCAAACAGTGAAGAAACCCCCGAGCGGCTGAAAGAAGTCCTGAGCCCTTCGACTTCGCTCAGTATAAACTCTGTCGAAGGGCTGGAGGCTTTCATGGGTGGTTTTAGAGTCCTATAAGTAGTCGTAACCATCTCTACTCTGCCCGACTTAATACTTAAAGTTTTTACTCCAACCCTACCTCCCCTTAACGTAGAGACACCTTTCATCCTCCAAAGATTATTCTTAATCAAAGCTACGGCAAATAAACTTCCTAAAGGAGCCAGCTCAGAAGGAATAAATTCTTTTTTACCGTTAAGTATTAACGGTAAATAAAAGGAAAATTTGCTCTTTTTCAAAGCCTCTTTTTCATCATTTGAGAACTTAAGCAAATTGGTTAAATCATTCTCTGCTCTCCTTGAGGCAAAAACAGCTTTCATTCGTGAACCCTTACGGCCAATTGTATTTAATGCCATACTAACGAGATCTGTTTCGCGCTTTCCGCTTAACCCCATATAAATATGGCCGCGGGTTAAACCGCAATAAATTCGAAGAATAACATCTCCGCCAGTAAAACTCTTCACCTTTACTCTAATATTTCTTAAAGTATTAACAAAATTTTGGTGGCGGTCTCTCCTAAGAATATGGACAACCATCATCCTCCGCCAAATACTCCACCATAAAAAATGAGAAATTGCCGTAAGGAAGGATGAGAAATTTTGCCTTAGTTTCTTGCCAAGGCAAAATTTAATAAAGGAAAAAATTAAAGAATTAGCCTCTGCTATCTCAATTAATAAACTCTTTAATTCTTTCTGGCATATTTGGGTTCCGTTAAAAATATTCCCTAAATTCACGGTAATCGGCGTTGGAGAATAAAACGCAATATTATTCATATATACATCAGGGCTAAGGCCTACTTCTTCCTTAAATGCACGGGCACTAATTGCTGTGGTGTATCCTTTTTTTCTTTCTTTAGGCTCTCCTGTAGCTACCCGTATTCCATCTAAGCTAAGATAAACTAATGATCCTTGTTCTTCTGATAAATCCGCGCGGATAAACTCTTGAGCCGATAATCGATATAGCTGCTCAAGACGACCCTTACTTATAATAATTTTAATCTGATGATAAGCCCGGCTTAAACTTCCAGCCATCCATCTTATTATTCTTGTTGCTATGACAGAACCGTTTTCTTTGCCGGCACCGATTAAACCTTCATTCACGCTTTTTACCGCAGCGATTTCGGCTAATAACCTCAAGGCATCTTCTTCCGCCTTTAAGCAATTACCAGGCTGCTGCTTTATAGAATCTTCACCTTCACTTTTATATAGGATGCGCCTTTTCTCTTTTATCTTCTCTAGCCCTGCTTCTCTTAAAAGCTCTTTCTGATAAATCCGGCTAGTAAAACAGTAAAACTCATCGCTTAATTGCATAAGATTTTTATTCATTTCTGTGGCTATCTTGCTATTCAAATTACTAAATGACTCTCTAGCCTCAGGAGGAAAACGAAGATCAAGGGAAAGAAAATCAGCATTATTCGCTATGACACTGGCAGGATTATTGATGTCATGAATAATTCCTGGTAAAATATTATTCATATCAATACTACCATGTTTTTCAACCGGGATATTTAAAGTAACAGAAAAAGTACGCTTTTCTTTATCATATTTAGGAATAATTTCTTCCTCGGTATAGTCTTTGGCAACCCGATTCCAAAAAAGCGCTCCCCGCCCCGTGCTTCGAAACCCTTCTTTTTCTGCCTGAGGATTCACTATATTCTTTTTTTTGCCTATTAGAGAGCCGTCTTTTCCGTAATGCTCCTCAATCCATTGACCCTGAAATAGTGTTAGCTGATTAGTAATGGTTACCGCTGCTTTCTTGCCTTCTATTTTAATCTCAATCTTAATTTCATGTCCCTGTTTTCCATACTTAACAGCATTAAAAATTAACTCCCGCCATATCCGCTTCAAAACCAAGGGTACTCCTTGCAAGACAACATTCGCACCTGAGACTTTGATATGATCTTGCGGCAATGGTTTTCCAACGGCTTCCAACTCCTTTTTAAGCTCGGTAACAGTTTCTGTTAAAATATCTTTAATCTTAAATGGCTTATCCTTACAAGCTCCGAAGGCAATTTCGATAAATTCTTTAGTTAACCCAAGTAATTCTTTGATGGAAGAAATGATTAGTTTTATTGTTTCAATCCTTCGAGCGGTTTGTTCTCCTGGGCCGTGATCAAAAAGACTATTAATTTTCGCATCAAGCCGGTAGATATCTTCCTCCATTCCCCTTATTAAAGAACCCGGGCCTCTATCCATAAGATAAAAGGCATAAATAACTTTAGATAGATTCTCTGCTTCTTTTATATTTTTTCTTTTTAAACAATTGATTATTTTCTCCAAAAGGATGGAATTACCGGATTGAATAGCGAAGGCGACTAAGATACTGGGGAGATAAATGCCGGCATCTGACTCATCTGGCTGCGCCTTTACCCCCTGTAGCTCTCCTACGCCAAAAGCAGATAGGAATCTAAGCTCTGACTCCTGGCAAATAAATGGAGGAGAATTATTCCTTACTTCTGAAGGATGAAAAATAATCCAAGGATTTTCTCGTTCGAAAGCTCCTGCCGCAGCAGATTTCTCTATTTTCTCTTTTGCATCCCTAGGCAAATCTTTATATCTTACCGTCCGATCTTCTTTTTTGGCTGATTTTAAAATCTTTTCTATCTGTCTTTGGATAGGTTTATCTAATTTTCCTTCTCTAAATATCCCTAAACCACAGGCAAAAAATTCCCTCTGCGTAATTGAAGAAGAAGCAAAAAGAACCTCCACCGGAGAATCCGCCGGAGGGCGAGATTTCGCCACCGGCGAGCTGCCAAGGATAGTTCGTAGTTCGGAGTTCGGAGTTCGTAGAACTTCATCCTTCCCACTATCAACTATGAACAATGAGCTATGAACTAACTCTGTCGGGCTGCTTGTCCTGAGTGTAATCGAAGGGCCGGATTCCCTTTGATGTTTTGTCAAATATGTAGGCCTGACCCCTTCTCTTCTATTGACTAATTTCGTCGGGCTGCTGGATTGCTTGACAAAAATAGGAGGAGATGCTATAGTCAAGGCATAAAAAAGGAGGTAAATAGGATGCCTAAAATTGCTCTCGATGTAGAATTGGATATTGAACAAATCAGGGAAGCCATTGAACAGCTTAAGCCCAGGCAAAAAATAAGGCTGGCTCAAGAATTGGAAAAAGGGAGTTTGCGGGAACATTTCTGGGAAGTTGTTCAGGCAATTAGAAAGCGGGCTAAAAGTTATCCTATCAGCCAAAAACAGATAAATCGGGTCTGTGAAAAAGTTCGCCAAAGGCTTTATAATGAACGAAATCGAAGCAGTAATTGATACCAATATATTTATCAGTGCACTAATTGGCAGAGCCAAAAGTATTCCTAAGGTAATTATTAATGCCCTATATGAAAGAAAATTTTCTTTGGTTATTTCTCTGCCGCTTATAAGAGAGCTGGAAGAAACCCTCCAAGACCCTAAAACTGAATAATTACTACTCGTCCCCCCTCTCGCCGGTGAGCTGCCATTTCCCATTTCTCTCTT
>JAHJHM010000260.1 GCA_018823915.1 Candidatus Omnitrophota bacterium | reverse complement strand
TTACATAAAGCATAGGCAACCTGAAAACGCACATCGTCAAAGGTAGTAATTTCTAATGTCTGAATCCGGGCAGGAATTGCTGTTTCTGCTGCCGGGCTGCTGGATTTTTCTTTATCTAAAAGGTGTCTGTCCCCTTTTTTCATATCCTTATCATCCACCTCATCTTCTCTAAGTAAATTTTTGATATCTTGTTCTGAAATCATCCCTTCCGGGAAAAAATTCTTAAGATCGTCAGGGTTTACCATATCAAGAAACGTAAGGTGAAGAGAATTATCTTCCACAAAAGCAATTTTATCACCTAGTCCTTTTTCTTCTAATTCTGACTTAAGTTGATCTTTAATTTTCTTCAATTTCCTTTGTGTATCCTTATCAAACCAGGCAACAATAGTATTTCCAGGGAAAGGCCTAGGCTGAAAATCTTCTTCTCCACCTCTCTTTTGATGGTCAAATTTCTTTCTGGCGCCAGCAACCTCAAGCTCAGTCAATTTCGCGCGCTCTTTAAACTCTCTTTTATTATTAATATCAACATTGCCCGTATATTCTTCCAAAGTTTTCTTATCTGCCAGCATCGCCATATCGCCATCTATACTTTTTGTATCGAATAAAGGGGACAGCGACCTTTTTTCCCCCACCGGTGAACTGCCATTTCCAATTTCGAGACCTAACCCTTCTCCACTCATTTCTATTTCGCATTTCGAGGTCTGACCCCATCTTTCCTTTATTAAGTTAGCTTCGTCCCTCTTTTTGCCCACCGGTGAGTCCGCCAGAAGGCGAGACTTCGCCGCAGGCGAGCTGCCGCTTTCATTCCCAACTAAATCCTTTATGCTCTTCTCCCCTCTTATAATAGCTCCTAAGAGAACTATGGTTTCTTCTTTCTCAAGTTTACCTTTGTCTTTGAGGTATCCAATAAGGCAATAACCCATGATACGGCTTACAAAAAGCCTGGAATCAGATTCTTCATATGATACCCGTTTTCCCCCAAACTCCTCCTTAAATCTCTCTTGATTGGTCTTGCCAAGGCCTATTTCCTTAAGTACTCGGGCCTGATTATACCTCATTAAACCACGAGAGATAAGGTATGACTCTGAGCGTTCTACGCCCTCTTTAGGCATGCCATTCTTATTGCCATTTTTATCATAGTAATAAAGATCATTATTATCTCTATACAGATCAAAGCGTTGCATCAAAAAGGCCTCAGATTGCCTATATGCAAATCTCTCAATTAATCTCTTAGCGCTCTGCTCCCTACCTACAAACATATAAGCCCTGGGGTTATTTTCTTTATCTCTTACCCTTAGGGTCCATACGCCACCATCATATTCAAACCTTTCCCAGATGTTAGCTAAGTTAAGGGTTATATGATCATTTTTCTTAATATCCTCCTCGATCTCTCTTACACTCTGCTTATACTTAGCTTCTACGCCAAGGTGATATAGCCTTATCTCTTCTTTACGGCTAGCTGCAGCAAATAGGTTAGCATCACATATGGCCATGATGCTTTTTTCTTCCTTCATAATAGGACCCAGTAGCAAGGCCCCGGCAAGTGCTGTTGCGTCCTGCCAAGTAATGCCAGGGATTTTGATTATGGCTCCAGACTCATTAAGCTGACTAACCAATTCTGAAGCCTTGTTTCTTATTGCTTCTCGATCAGAGAATTTAAACCCAAGCCTTTCATCTTGTAGTTGAGCAAATACAGCAGAAATTAACCCCTCTTTAAACTTTTGCCTGTTCATCATCTCATCGAATTTCTTATCTGTTTTTTGGCCTCTTCCTTCATCTATCTCTTCTTCAAGTGCTTCAGGATTATAAGGGCATTCATATAATTGAAGTGCTATTTCTATAGGAAGCTCTACTCCTTCCTCACGGTAAAAGGGTATCTTGGTGTAGCGCTTAATCTTGGCTTGTAATAACAGGCCTATCTTATGCTCTATGCTAAGCTGTTCATCCCCTTTTAGTTTCTCCTTTATCTGTTCAACCATGTTAGGCCCTATCCGGCTCAAGGAACTAAAGAACCATCTTAGATGATCCATTGCTTTTTTCTTGTCTTTCTCCCTATTGAAATATTCAAATATCTCATAAACAAGGTTTTTCTCTATAGTCTGAATCAGACCAAAAGTGAGGTTATGATCATTGAAGAACCCTTTTTGGTCTATTTTCTCCTCAGGGGCTAAGACCCTTACTTTAGAGAGCTCAGGAGAATCTGTCCCTGTGGGTAACGCTTGATTTATCTCATTAAAAACCTCTTTGGCGTTAAGAAGACTAGTATAATAGCCTTCTATATCCTCCAGGCATTCAATGCCTGTAATCAGATATGCCCATACCTGTAGTCTCAGATCTTGCTTCAGTTGCTTAAGCAGGTCTTTTTTAGGTTCAGATATATCTAGTTCCTCTATCTGTTGCTCAGAAAGCTGAATTCCTAAATAGATCTGTTCCGTATCTGTTAGTCTTTTATATTCATCTTTGAAGAACACCCATCCTTGCTCTTCTAAAGACAATTTTGCATAGGCGATCTCTTTAGTTACAGCATTGAGTATCCCTGAGAGGGTTTCGCTTAGCCAGTATTTATCGGTTATCTTTTCTTCTGCCGCAGCAATAATATCTTTTATTATCTTTGCCTTCTCTTCATCTAAACGATTAGACCTAAGGGTTGCCTGGGCTTGGGCTATGA
>JAHJHM010000145.1 GCA_018823915.1 Candidatus Omnitrophota bacterium | reverse complement strand
GATGAGTAAAACGCAGATTATCGCAGATAATAAACAACGCAGATTATCGCAGATAATGGAGATAGAATGGTTGATATAATAGGATTAATATTTATTACTATAGGATTAGCATTTGATTTATTTGGCTGTTTAGGATTGGTTCGCCTGCCTGATGTTTATAACCGCCTGCAGGCGGCTACAAAGTGTGTTACTTTAGGTACCTGTAGTATTTTATTTGGTACATTTCTTATAGTCGGCCCGGTAGCTTCCGGAATGAAAGCACTTTTATGTATGGTATTTTTGTTACTAACCGCTCCGGTATCCGCCCATGCTATATCCCGTGGCGCGCATAAGGCAGGAGTAAGGCTTTGTGAGGGAAGCGTTATAGACAAATATGAAGAAGATAAGCAAATAAAGTAAAGATGTGGCTACCAAAGATTAGAGAATTAATAGAAGCGATAAAGGCCATCATAAAAGGGCCGTATACTTCCAAGTTTCCTAACCAAGGGCATACGCCCCATCCAAATTTTAGGGGCCAGCCTAAATTTAACGAGGAAAAGTGTGTGGGTTGCGGGGGGTGTAAAGAGGTTTGTCCGGTAGAGGCAATAGATTATCTGGACATTAACGATAAACTTAATCCTCGAAGGGTTATAACTCACTATACTGATACTTGCATATTCTGCGGTCAGTGTGAAGCTGCCTGCATTGCTGATTGTGAGGGTATCAAATTATCTAATGACTGGGAGCTTTCCTTTTTTGACCGCAATAAAGCCAATGAGCAGATAGAAAAAGAACTACAGCTTTGTGAAATTTGCAATGAAGTAATTGCCTGCCGTGATCACTTAAATTGGATTATAGGCCGGCTTGGAGAGCTCAGCTTTTCTAACCCAACACTTTATCTCACTCGCCTTAAGAGCCTGGGCATAGTGGATGAAAATATAAGATCTGCCTTAGCCGATCAAGGATGCTCCGACCGTTCCGATCGGGTAAAAATTCTCTGCGCCCGCTGTAGACGAGAAACCACCCTTACTACTACGGGTACAAGTAAGTTATAAGAAGGTTTTTAAAAACTTAATCCTTAATCCTTAATACTCAAATGGAAAATATATTTACAAGTATTTTAAAGGGGAAGGTTGTTATCGTCGGCATTGGAAATATCATTCGCGGGGATGATGGCTTTGGCCCAGCTCTTATTGAGAAGTTGAAAAATACAGCAGGGGTAGTATGTTTAGATGCTGGAACCGCACCTGAGAATTATCTTGGTAAGATTGTTGGGGAAAACCCAGATACAATTTTAATCGTTGATGCTGTTTGCCTAGATAAAAACCCCGGTGAGTATGAAATTTTACGGGGAAACGATATAGAAAAATACGGATTTACTACTCATGATATCTCTCCCAAAATGTTCATCGAGTATCTACAAAGCCAGACCAAAGCTAATATTTATATGCTCGGCATTCAACCTGAAAATGTTTTTTTTGGTCAGGGCCTATCGGAGAAGATAAAAAAAGCAGCAGAAGAAATAGCAAACTTGATATGTCTATAATTCGTACATCGAGAGAATACGGAGTACGATATGCGAAATACGAACGACACAAAATGCATGAGACGCATTTAATAGAACCGATAATTAAAGGGATATCTAAGCATGCCGCAGAAGAAGGGGCAAAGATTGTAACTAAATTAAGGCTTAAAATCGGAGATCTTACTTGTGTTAAGGAATCATCATTTAGGGAGACCTTTTCTCTTTTGGCTAAAGGGACTATCCTTGCGGGCGCTGAGTTAGAAATTACTTTTTTCCCCAGCACACGAATAGAAGTTGTTTCTTTCGACTGCGAATAAAGAAAAAGATGTGTTATGCGATTCCCGGAAGGGTAAAAGAGATAAGGGATAAGTATGTTTTAGTAGATTACTTTGGTGAAGAAAAAAAAGCACTTAATGAGTTTTATGATATCGCGGTTGGAGATTACATCTGCGCCCAAGGTGGTTTTGTAATAAAAAAGGTAAAAGAAGATGAAGCCAAAGAGATTTTATCAGCTTGGCAGGAATTATTTTTTGAGCTTCAGGATGTTGACTTGCGCCTTTCCCGCATGGATTCAGGAAAAGAAGACAGCGATAAGAAACTGCGCCTTATCTTGGATAAAGCTTTAGAG
Source organism: Candidatus Omnitrophota bacterium (assembly GCA_018823915.1). Taxonomy (GTDB): domain Bacteria; phylum Omnitrophota; class Gorgyraeia; order Duberdicusellales; family 4484-171; genus JAHJHM01. The sequence goes on along the minus strand of JAHJHM010000145.1, from coordinate 9,333 downwards.
AATATTCCCTTAAAGAAAGATGAATTATTATACTTACTTGATTTAGATAATCCGCAATCCTGCCAGCTTCTTTATAAATCAGCAAATTTCCTGCGTCAGAAGTACCATAAAAATTCCTGTTGTATCCATGGAATAATTGAAATCTCTAATTATTGCCGGCGCCAATGTACCTATTGCGGTATATCGACACATAATAAAAGCCTTTCCCGTTATCGAATGGCAGCAGAAGAAATTATCGAGACCTCTGTTGAGGCAGTAGAAAAATATGGATTTCAAGCTTTGGTTCTGCAGAGCGGGGAAGACCCGGGATATAGCGTAGATGAGATAGCGGAGATCATAACGGAGATCAAGAAAAAAGTTCCCGTATTAATATGTATTAGTTTTGGCGAGATTGGATTAGAAGGTTTAGAAAAACTTTATTCTGCCGGGGCAAGAGCTATACTTATGCGCTTTGAAACCTCTAATCCGAAAATCTATGCCCGAATTCATCCCGGACAAGAACTGAATAGCAGGTTAGAACATATTAAGAAAGCTTTTTCCCTTGGTTATTTGATTGCAACCGGAGCGCTTATCGGCTTACCAGGCCAAAGTAACGAAGATATTATAAATGATATTTATCTGGCGAAAAAATTAGGCGCTGAAATGTACTCCTTTGGGCCCTTTTTGCCTCATCCCAAAACTCCTTTAGGAAACTTTAAAGTCCCTTCAGAAGAACTGGCCTTGAAGACTTTAGCTTTAGCTCGAATTATTGATTCAGAAAGCGCTAAAATTCTCGTAACTACAGCTTTAGAAACTTTATGTTCTGCTGCTCGCAAAGAAGGTTTACTCGCGGGGGCAAATTCTTTAATGCTCAATGTTACTCCGGTTAAATACCGCAAGCTTTATGCGATTTATCCTAACAAAGCTAACAACAAAGAATTAATAAGCACACAAATTAAAGAGGCGGTATCTTTACTTAAATCTTTAGGTCGGGCTCCTACAGATTTAGGGGTAAGTGAAACAAAAGCGGGATAAAGCATAATGAGGCGGCAAAGTATATGAACAAGGGTAAGTGCTTCATTGATGAGGAGTCAATCAATAAGGCTTTGGCTTCTAGAATTAAACCCTCAAAAGAAGAGGTCAAAGATATATTAGATAAGTCTTTGGCTATTGAGACCTTAGAGCCTAATGAGACAGCGGCATTGTTGAATGTTGAAGATAGAGAGTTGTGGCTGAGTTTAGCCGAAGCTGCCGCAGAAGTTAAGAAGAAGGTTTACGATAATAGGATTGTTACTTTTGCCCCTCTTTATATGGGCAATTTTTGTGTGAATAATTGTTCCTATTGCGGATTTAGAAAAGACAACGAAGTAATAAAGAGAAAGACGCTTACTTTAGAAGAAGTTAAGAGAGAGGTGGAAATTTTAGCAGGAAAAATCGGGCATAAACGGTTAATTGTGGTTTATCCTGAGCATCCTTCAACCGGCATAGATTATATGAGCGCAACCATTAAGGCAATTTATGACGTAAAAACAAAGACTAAGAGAGGGTGTGGCCAGATTCGCAGAGTTAACGTTAACGCCGCGCCCTTATCTGTCAGGAATCTTAAACATTTACAGAAAGTAGGAATTGGGACTTATCAGGTATTTCAGGAAACATATCATCCTAAGACCTATAAAGCAGTTCATCCTAAGGGAACATTGAAATCTAATTATGAGTGGAGATTATATTGTATGCATCGGGCTTTAGAGGCTGGAATTGACGATGTTGGTATTGGCGCTCTTTTTGGATTATACGATTGGAGATTTGAGGTTATGGGGCTTCTTTATCATACTCGAGAGCTGGAGGATAAATTTGGTATCGGCCCTCATACAATTTCTTTTCCCCGTTTAGAGCCGGCAGCCAATACTCCTTTCGCGCAAAAGACAAAGCATAGGGTGAGTGATGAGGATTTTAAAAAATTGATTACCGTTATTCGTCTTGCTGTACCTTACACGGGAATGATTCTTACTGCTCGAGAATCTCCCCGGATAAGAAAAGAAACGCTTTTTTTAGGCTGTACGCAAATTGACGCCTCCGCGCGTATAGGAATCGGCGCTTATAGCGGCCGTTATACCGAGCAGGAAGAAGAAAGGCAGCAGTTTTTATTAGGAGATACAAGAAGCCTTGATGAAGTGGTAAGAGAGCTGGCTAAAGAAGGTTATATTACCTCTTTTTGTACTGCCGGTTACCGCTGCGGCCGCACGGGAAAGTGCATTATGGAGCTCCTAAGAAACGGCCAAGAAGGAAAACTCTGCAAATTAAATGCCGTGCTTACCTTTAAGGAATGGTTAGATGATTTCGCAAGTCTTAAAACACGTATCGCCGCCGAAGGAATTTTGCGGCAGGAGATTCAGGAGATTAAACGGGAACTGCCGCAGGTATTTGATAATTTTAAACAATTGTATGAGCGGGTGGAGAACGGGGAGCGGGATTTGTATTTTTAGAAAATTGGAAAGCACTAGAAATTCAGAAAAAACTTGACATATTTTTGGGTTTGTTGTAATATCTGATACCAATATGAATATAGCGTTAGATGAAAAAAAAGTTTCCGATGCGGTTATTCCACGAATCCTGCATTATCTACGGGTTATCCAGCAACTGGAAAAATCCGACAAGATGACTATCTCCTCAGAAGAACTTTCAAAAATAGCTAACGTCAGCGCTTTCCAAATTAGAAAAGATTTGGCTAATTTTGGAAAGTTCGGCCAGCCGGGGACAGGATACGATATTTCCAATCTAAAAAAGTATCTCTTGGATATTATTGGCTCAAAAGAAATGTGTAATCTCGGTCTTGTGGGGGTGGGCAATTTAGGTTCGGCTCTTCTTAATTATAAAGGATTTGAAGAGGAAGGCTTGAAGTTTGTGGCTGCTTTTGATAAAGATGAAGGTAAGGTTGGAAAGGTCTGCGGAAATGTTATAGTTGAACATAGCAATAATTTAAAAGAGAGTATTAAGAAGAATGACGTTCATATTGGTATAATCGCTGTGTCCGTTGATAATGCTCAGCAAGTTGCCGATAAATTAATTGAGGCAGGAATTTTTTCTATTTTGAATTTTGCCCCTGTCGTAATATCAGTTCCTAAAGAAATTACCTTGCGTGATGTAGATTTGTCAATTGAGCTAAAAGCGCTGCGGTATTTTTCTGTAAATAAATAGTTTTTTTTGAATCATAGGGGGTTCATTCCCCGCAGCTTGCTGCGAAAAAGTTATCTGGGATAAACATTCGATACCCCGTAGCTTGCTGCGGGGTAGTTGATTTTGCATGGATTCCTTGTGACAAATCTAATACCTGTAACCATAGGTAATATAATCGGTGGAGCCTTTTTTGTAGCTTGTTTGTATTGGGCAGTTTACGTTAAACCTAAAAAAGCTTAATTTGTAACAGTTATGGATATAATTATAAACCTTTTAGTTACAAGAGGGAGGAATAGTTAAAATGAAAAAGTTATCGATATTTTTTATAGTGTGTATAGCGGTGCTTTGCTTCTCTCAAGGGTCGATGGTTTTTGCTAATGATGACCTTAAGATGTTTAATTTTTATCAGATAACGTATAAGATTAACGACAGCTTTGATGTGTTTATTCAGCCGGATATGAGATTCAAGGATGACATCAACAATTTTGATTACTACCACATAAGAGGCGGCATTGTATATCATGCTTTGAAAAATTTAGATTTAGGAAGTACCTATAGATTTGTCCAAAGCAAGAATAGCGCGGGCAAATGGCTCAATGAATATAGACTGGAATTGGATATCGCGCCTAAAATTACTATAGGAGGATTTAAGCTTGTAAATAGAAGCCGTTTTGAGTACAGAAATTTACCAACTTCTACCGATAGATGGCGCTATAGAAATCTTAGTAAAATCGCTTACCCTGTTAAAATAGGTGATTTCGAGTTTACACCCTATATAAGTGAAGAAATTTTTTGTGATTTCGAAATTGGGAAAATAAATCTAAATTGGATTACTGTTGGCGTGGATAAAAAGATAACAAAGAATCTTACTCTAGGTTTATTTTATCTAAATGAAACAGTCCGCGTGGGCACAAGAAGTGAGTGGGATACTAATCATGTTATCGGGACCAAAGTCATGATGTCGTTTTAAATGAAGGACATAGGGTAGCATTATGCAAAAGATATTAACAACTTGCATTTATTGCGGCTGTGGCTGCGGCCTTTATCTTACAGAGGATAAAGGTATTATCACCGGCGCTTACCCCAGCATTAAACATCCTGTGTCAAAAGGTGCGTTGTGCGTTAAAGGGTGGAACTCTTACGAATTTGTTAATAGCTTAGATAGGCTAACGCATCCATTGATAAAAGAGAACGGCAAGTTTAGAAAGGCAACTTGGGATGAAGCCATTAAGCTGATAGCAGAAAAATTTAAGGCATTTAGCGCAGAGAGCGGAGCTGATTCTTTAGCATTTTTGAGTTCCGCCAAGACAACAAATGAAGAAAATTATCTTATGATGAAACTGGCACGCGCGGTTTTTAAGACAAATAACGTAGATCATTGCGCAAGACTTTGTCATGCCTCAACCGTTGCCGGCCTTGCCGCTACCTTTGGCTCTGGAGCAATGACAAACTCAATAAATGAATTCCAGGAAGCGGATTGCTACCTTATAACAGGTTCAGACACAACGTCTCAGCACCCTTTAATCGGCTCGCGGATAATCAACTCGGTACTTAATCGAGGCGCTAAACTTATAATTGTAGATCCAAGAAAGATAGAATTGTCAAAATACGCGGCCGTTAATCTTCAACAGAAAAACGGCACTGACGTAGCCTGGGTAAACGGGATGATGCATGTCATCATAAAAGAAGGCCTCCAAGATGAAGCGTATATCCAAGCGCGCACAGAAGGATTCGCAGAGTTAAAGGAGCTGGTTGGCGAGTATACTCCTGAATATGTGGAAAAGATTACTACCATACCGAAGGAAAAACTTATAGAGGCAGCACGCCTTTACGCTGTTACTAAAAAGGCTATGATCGTTTACTCTATGGGCATAACTCAACATACAACCGGCGTGGATAATGTGAAATCACTTGCTAATTTAGCTATGCTTACAGGGCATGTGGGATTTCCATCTACAGGAGTGAACCCTTTAAGGGGCCAGAATAATGTTCAAGGCGCTTGCGATTTAGGCGCTTTGGCTAATGTATTTTCAGGCTATCAGAAAGTTACCGATGCCGCAGCGCGGGAGAAATTCGAAAAAGCTTGGGGCGTTAGCGGTTTACCAGCCAATATAGGCCTTACGGTTACAGAAATAATCACGGCAGCTGGAGGTGGTAAGGTAAAGGGGCTTTATATAATGGGAGAAAATCCCATGATAAGCGACCCCGATCAAAATCATGTCCGTAAATGCTTAGAAAAGACTGAGTTTTTAGTTGTGCAGGATATTTTTCTAACTGATACAGCCCAGTATGCTGATGTCATCCTGCCCGGCGCAAGTTACGCGGAAAAGGATGGAACCTTTACTAATACTGAAAGGCGTTGTGAGAGAGTAAGAAAGGCTATTGAACCTCTTGGAGAAGCAAAGGCAGATTGGCGAATTTTGTGTGATGTTGCTGTCGCCTGCGGATACAATGGTATGAATTTTAGTCATCCATCTGAGGTTATGGAAGAGATAAGGAGCGTAACTCCTATTTACGGCGGCATGCGCTATGATAGGCTCGAGCCTCATGGCTTACAATGGCCGTGCCCAACTTTAGACCATCCAGGTACTCCCTATCTTCATAAAGATAAATTTTCCAAAGGAAAGGGTACGTTTATGCCCCGGCCTTTTATAGAACCAAGAGAAAATACCGATGAAGAGTTTAATTTTATTCTATCTACAGGTAGAATTTATTGGCATTGGCATACTCGCACTCTTACCGGAAGAACTTCTACTTTGGAAAGGGAAGCGCCTGTTCCCTATGTAGAGATACATTCAGAAGATGCTGCCGAGATGGGAATTAAAAATAAAGAAAAAGTAAGAGTAACTTCACGCAGGGGACAAATAGAGCTTCAGGCTTTGATTACAGATAGGGTCGTAAGAAAATCCTGTTTTATTCCTTTTCATTACCGGGAGGCAGCGGCAAATGTCCTCACCATAAACGCGATAGACCCTATAGCAAAAATACCGGAATATAAAGTATGCGCCGTAAAGGTAGAAAAATTATGACCCTAAAAAAAATATCAAAAGCTGACGTCCTGGAACTTTTGGAGTGTTGCGCGAAAACATGGAAAACGTATGTACCTTTAGAAACTGAAGGAAAAGATATTCTTTTTAGCCTTTTGCCAACAAGCGGCAGTGAACTAAAAGAGGCCCTCGGCAAGGTTAATCTTAATGATGAACGGGTAATTATCTCACCTAAAGATATTTTCTTTCCCCAACTGGACGATATGTTTTATTTTGATAAAGATAAAATCAAAGAGAATGTTGAGCCCCCAGCAAAAAAGCTTATATTCGGCGTTAAGCCGTGTGACGCGAAAGCGATAAATTTTGTCGATGAATTTTTCAAGAGGAATTTCGAAGATATATATTATTTATCGAGGACAAAGGATAGGTTGATTGTAGTTATAGGATGTATTACGCCGCCGCGCCCGGATGCATGTTTTTGCACTTCGGCCAAAACAGGACCTTTTGCTAATGACGGATACGACTTGCAATTGGTAGATATTGGCGATGAGTATCTTGTTGAGGTTGGTTCTAGCGAGGGAGAAAATTTTATAAATTCATATTCCGATTTTTTTAAAGATGCCCAAGAGGAAAAATTAGTTAAAGCCCAAGTCGTAAAATCTCAAGCCGCTAAGAATGTAAAGCTAAAAGTAGATTTTCAAAAAGCTCTTGAGATTATGAAAGGCAATAAGGACTTAGAAGAAAATTATAAAAGGATAAGCGAGCGATGCATATACTGCGGAGGCTGTGTTTATGTTTGTCCTACCTGTACCTGTTTTAATGTTTTTGATGAAAAAAAAGATGGTAATGGGATTAGAAGAAAAAACTGGGATGCCTGCGTATTTGAAGGATATACTCGGGAGGCTTCAGGTCATAACCCGCGGGATAAGAAAGTTCAAAGAACCGCCAGGCGTTACGAGCATAAGCTGAAATACGACCACAGTGTCACCGGCTCAAGCGGATGCACTGCCTGTGGTCGCTGCCTTACTAGTTGTCCGGTAGAAATAGGAATGTCAAAGTTTATCCAAGAAATCACTGAAGACAAAAAGGGTGCCTAACTATGAAGAACGAATATCTTCCCTATAAAGCGATAATTAAGTCTATCCAAAAAGAGAGTTTTGATACGAATACCTACAAGGTTGTGTTTAGCGATGAGAAAATAAGAAACTCATTTGATTATAAACAGGGTCAGTTTGCTGAAGTTTCTATATTAGGCATAGGAGAAGCGCCTATCTCTATCACTTCTTCACCTACAAGGAAGGGATATTTAGAGTTTACCATTAGAGGTGCCGGATGCCTTACAAAAAAGATACACCAATTAAATGTTGGAGATAGCCTTTATGTACGAGGCCCATACGGGAACGCATTCCCCTATGAAGAAATTAAAGGCAAAAATATATATTTTATTGCCGGAGGCATCGGATTGCCGCCGCTTAGAAGTTTGATAAACATAATAATGGATAACCGGGAGGAATTCGGCAATGTTAAAATTCTATACGGCGCTAAAACTCCTGATGAGCTATGTTTTAAGCAGGAATTAGAAATGTGGAAGAAAATTCCAAATACAGAAGTATGGTTAACTGTGGATAAATCTTACGGTGATTGGAAGCATAACGTGGGTGTTGTTACAGAATTATGGAAAAAAACAGATGTTTGTTCCAAAAACGCGGTGGCTTTTGTATGCGGCCCGCCGATAATGATTAAATTTGTAGTTATGAAACTGATAGAATCAGGATTTAAAAATAAAGACATTATAATGACCCTTGAACGTTACATGAAATGCGGCATAGGCAAATGCGGCCATTGTAATGTGGGAGAGAAGTTTGTCTGTGTAGACGGCCCGGTGTTTACCTACGAAGAAATAGGAAAAATTCCCGCCAAAGAGAGAGCAATTTAATAGCGAATATCAAAGAAGATGCCTTTTTTCCTCTTAACTCCTTTATCCCTTTCCAACCCCTTACCCCTTTTTTCTTAGGAGCATGATGTCTCTTCCTATTTCTCTACCTGGTGATAATTTTTATTGAAAAGTGCGTTATTTATGCTACTATTTTAATTAGATATGGAAGAAATTACTAAAAAATGGTTAAAAAGGGCAAGATATGATTTAGATACAGCAGAAGCGATGTTTACTACCTGCCGGTATCTGTATGTCGCATTCATGTGTCAACAATCATTAGAAAAAATTATTAAGGCTATTATTATCGAGATGGGAGGGGAGGCTTTGCGTATACATAATTTAGTAAGATTGGCAGAGTTAGCTGCGGTGTATGATCTTATGCCCGGTGAGTACCAGAATTTCTTAGCAGACTTAACCCCATTTGCAATTGAATCAAGGTATGGTGATTACAAAAGGAGACTTTCTGAGATTATTAATGAAAAGATGGCAACTACTTATTTAGAGAGAAGTAAAGAGATATTTAAATGGCTAAGAAGAAGAATAAAAAAATAGATGAGTTAATTTACCGTTTTGCCGAAGAGTTGAAAAAGGATATTCCCATAGAAAAAATATTACTATTTGGTTCTTACGCTCAGGGTAAATCTAAAATTGATAGCGATATTGATTTGATAGTGGTTTCTCCCACTTTTGCTAAAGGTAAATATATTGCCAACATGCAGTATCTTTTTCGTAAGGCTTCTAAATTAAATTCTCTATTAGAGCCTATACCTGCTGCACCTTCCGAAATAAAAAACTTTGATAGACGGGTATTTCCCGGGCAGATAATTGAATCTGCCAAAGTATATAATTTTATGTAAAAACTCTTGACAGCCCCCTCGGGGGGGGATATTATAAGTCATAAGGAAAAAGGATTAAGGGTATAAGAAAAGAAAGAAACCAAGAAGAACGAAATTAATTATGAGGTATGAGGATTAAGGCAGAAGGCAAAAGAGAATACTAAAAAAGGAGGAATTCATGCAGAACATAACTATCCTAAAGAAGAACAAGAATATGGTAACCAGAAAAATAGCTGACGAGACTATCCTCTTGCCTATATATAAAACCTCTAAAGAAATAAACTGTATCTACACCATGAATAAACCCGCCTCAATAGTCTGGGATATGATTGATGGTAAAACAACAGTAGGAGAAATAAAGGATAAAGTGTTAAATAATGGGTTTGACTTAATTAAGGATAAAGGATTAAGGATAAAGAGG
>JAHJHM010000144.1 GCA_018823915.1 Candidatus Omnitrophota bacterium | reverse complement strand
CAACGAAAGAACAGGGTTATCTGAAATAAGAATCTGGCATAATAACAGACTTATGGGTATTCAAAAAGTTAAAACTAAAGACTTAAATATTGTGCACTTTTAATTCTTAAAGTGTGCACTTTTAAAATTTAGCTAACAGAAAAACGGTCGCTGTCCCTATTTTCCCCTAAGTCGTTTAATGCCATACTTCCTGCCCAGAGTATATTGGCTCTTGCATCATAATTACGTGGTTTTTCACATACAATCGGGCCATAGTGGATGCATACTTTTAACAGGGCCTCAGCTACGCGGTCCTGGACATAGGCTGATGGTGTATGGCTGAAATACTGTTCAAAGATATGGACCATTATATCTGCTACGCCTGCAGCGGTATGGTATCTATTGACAGTATAGGTATATTCCGCATCCAGAATGGAAAATACAGGCCTTATCAAAGGAGAGCATAGCGCAAGTTTGCGCTGGGTATCCTCTCTAGTAATAACCGCATTCCCGTTCATTTCAGAACCGGTGGCAGCAAGGGTTAGCACTGTTGCTACCGGCAAGGCCTCAGCAGGAGATATATCATTCTCAAAAAAATCCCAGACATCACCGTCATAGTTTACTCCGGCAGCTATAGCCTTGGATGCGTCTATAACACTTCCGCCTCCTACAGCTAATATAAAATCCACAGACTCTTCTTTGCAGATTTCAATGCCTTTATAGACGCTTTTTAGCCTTGGGTTGGGCTGGATTCCGGAAAGCTCAACAAAAGCCACGCCTGCCTTTTTTACTTCCTTAATTACATCGTCAAATATGCCGCATCTCTTAACGCTTCCCTGGCCGGTTACAATTAAAAGTTTTTTAGCCCTATTTTTTAATTCTTCTTCAAGAGCGCAAACCTGCCCCTTTCCGAAATAGATAATTGTTGGTATATGGTGTTTAAAATTCAGCATAGCGAATAATTTTGTTACCTAAAAAGAATTCCGGGGACACATCACTTAATTATTGAATGGGATAAGGAATTCCGGAATTCCAAAAATCTTCTCCACCTAATTACTGCTTTTTATACAAACCGATCAATTCTGCCTTTTCAAGGATATGTGCCTGCATTGCACTTTCCAATTCTTTTTTGCTTATGCCCTCTTTTAAATTAAGCTCTCTGTCCAGTGCATATATTTTAAAGAAATAACGATGGGTGCCGGATGGCGGGCAGGGGCCTCCATAGTCTTTCCTGCGAAAATCATTTATTCCCTGTTTACCTGGAATGCTGCCCTCATCGATTCCGGATGCAACCGGAATGTCAAAGACAACCCAATGCACCCAGGTACCCATGGGAGCATCTGGATCGTCAACGATTAAGGCCAGGCTCTTTGTGCCTTCAGGAATACCCTCAATGCTAAGTGCCGGATTAACATCATCCCCCTGACAGGTGAATTTTTTAGGAATAATGCCGTTGTGCTCGAATTCCGGGCTGGTTATCCTCACTGCTCCACCTCCTCTTTTAGCAAAAACTCTAATACCTATCCCTTATTCAGGTAGATAATTTTTTCTAATATAAGATCCGGCAAAGTATCTCTGTTCTGCTCGGTTACCTCAATTATCTCGATGTCCGGCCTTTGTTTGACTCCCAGGATAAAACCTGTGCCGCCAAAAGTTATAGTACCTACAACTATATTCTCTGAATCAAGAGCTAAAGTAGCGGCTTTTTTGAATTTCTCAGAGAAACACTCCATCTTTCCTATCTCATCAAGAATAATGATGCTGTTGCCGGTAGGTTTGATCGAAGATACAGCAATACCTTCGATATTTTCAATGCTTACACCGTAACGTCTTATATGAAAATCTGATTTGATACTCTGGTGGGCAAGGTAAGCTTTTTCGCCTTTAAGAGTAGTCATCAAAAACCCTATCCTTTTGCCTGCTTCTTTTTCTTCCTCGGTGTAGAAACCATTTGCCGGCTGAGGTAATTTCTTAATTATTTTTTTGATAACAGTGGTTTTTCCTGAAGAAGGAGCCCCGGTTAAAAAAAGATTTCTCTGCATCATAGAATGGGATTCTACCGCAAAATAAGAAATATAAAAGCGTAAGTGAAACGATTATAATCAAAAATTATACTGCTCCCCCCTGGGATCTTAAGCTGGTTCATTATTCCGGATAGCCCACGGGGAAAAATAGGGACAGCGACCGTTTTTTATTCATTCTTTGGCCTACCCCGCGGTAACGCTCTCAGCCTTTTACTAAATAACTTTTCAAGTTCTGCAACAAAAATATCGTCACCGAGAGGTCTTCCGGTTAAGGTGTTTTTTCTTATGCTGTTTATTACCGTTTCCTTTTCTTTGTTAAAAAGATAACTTTTCCAATTATCGATCTCCATAAATTTATTAACATCTGTTAAGAATAAAAGACATTTTCCTTCTTTCAAAACATGCTCCCGCGCGCTTGACCATTTCCAGTCCCATGCTCTCTTCACGAGTCCCGCCCTGACCGGGTTATTTTCTATATATCTCACCGTAGCATATAGATGAGTATCATCTAATACGCAAGAATAAAACCTTCCCTGCCACAGATGTCCTACGATCTTGTTTTTCTTATTAAAATAATGTGCGTATCTCATATGGGATACGTTAAATGTCTTAGCTAAAGAATCTTTATTTTCAGGAATAGCTACGAAAGACGTCAAAGTCAAGTAAAATTCCATAGTTACCGCCAGACTTTTTTCCATAGCTAAAAGAAAAAATTTTTCAATTATAACTGTCTCCTTTCTTCAGGCTTTTAGCCCTGTAACTGGGTCCATTTATTTTGATAATCGTAGAGTAATGGACAATTCTATCTAAAATAGCAGAAGCTAAAATATGATCGGTAAAGATATCTGACCATTGTTCAAAAGGCTTATTAGTAGTGATAATGCTTGAACCTTTCTCGTATCGCCTGGAAATAATTTCAAAAAAGTCATCAGCGCTATAATTGGGCAGTTTCTTAAAACCCAATTCATCTAAAATCAATAAATCAGGGGTTAAATAAAAGTTTATCTTTTGATAGTAACTATTATCTGCCTTGGCTGTATTTAAGCTATGCAGTAGGTCTGAGACTGAAGTGAATAAAACTTTATATCCTTTCTTCAGCGCCCTTATGCCTATTGCTATAGATAAATGAGTTTTGCCTGTCCCGGGATTACCGATAAAAACTATATTCTTTTT
>JAHJHM010000143.1 GCA_018823915.1 Candidatus Omnitrophota bacterium | reverse complement strand
CAACGAAAGAACAGGGTTATCTGAAATAAGAATCTGGCATAATAACAGACTTATGGGTATTCAAAAAGTTAAAACTAAAGACTTAAATATTGTGCACTTTTAATTCTTAAAGTGTGCACTTTTAAAATTTAGCTAACAGAACTGACACCAAATTTATTCTGGTGCTATTATACAACAGCGCCACAATGATACGAATTAGGCAGTTTTTTCTATTGGTTTATTCTTATATACGATTGTCCTGTAGGGAAACGGTATCTCAATACCTTCTTTATCAAATCGTTCTTTGATATTTTTATTCAAATCACACACCATATCAAAATTAGTAGCGCTATCCTTTGCCCACACCCATGCCCTTAAATTAACTGAAAAATCTCCAAAACTTAACACTTTTACCTTTATAGGATTGAGTTCCGCGGATTTTTCTTCCTCGGTTCGATTATCATAAAAATCAGTATGTTTTTTTACCTCTTCTCTAATTATCGCGATTGCCTTTTCAACATCTGAATCATAACTAATTCCTATTTCAAAGAATCGGCATACTTTTTCTTCTATGATATGCGCGTTTTCAATAATATCAACACTAACAACAGAATTTGGAATAATAACTCTTTTGTTTTCAAATGTTCTTATAATTGTATGCCTAAGTGTAATATCTTCAACTGTGCCCACAACATCTTTTCCAATAAACTTTATTTTATCCCCAATCCGAAAAGGTTTAAAAATAGCAATAAAACAACCGCTTACAATATTTGCCAAGGCACTCTGTGCCGCGAATCCTACAACAATAGCCAAAACGCCTGAGCTGGCAAATATAGAAATAGATAAATCGCGTAAAGGCGGTATCGCGTATATACACAAGAGAGCCCCAAAGAAATAAACAATCCCAAACAATAAATGTGAGTAGAATCTTAAAGGGGTCCAAATGCCGTTTTTGATATGTTCATTCCTATAGATAAATCTTTTAAGTATTTTAACAACCAAAATAGCGCATACTAAGATAACAAAAACATTAAGGCCTCTTAGCATGATTTCTCTTACGAAGTTATTATTTAATGGCCACATTAACACCCTCCTTTTTTTTAAATATTACTCACGTTAATTAACAAGGTCATCCTGCTCAACGCGCAACTTTACACTGCGTGGGAAAATATTCACTATTGAATAAGACCCTGATAATGTTACATCCGACGCGGCTATAATTAATTCGTAATACCCGTCTTCTATCTTATTTAAATCCTTACTATCAACAATCTTTACTAATACTTCGATATCTTCCTTATCGACAAAATAGAAACTACGCCTGGGGGCAGATAGAACTATTTTTACTTCTTGGGGAATTATCTCCACAATATTCAAATTTTTGGCTAAGCTAATATGCTGAATAGGCACCTCAAAGGACTTGTGTATAACGACTGATTCATGCACAAGAAACCACCATAAAAATATCGAAAGCGCGACAACTATAAATTTTTGCTTTAGATTTACCGTTAGAAAATTTCTTTTTGAATGGATCTCACGGCCACTTCCTAGACTTTCATAGAACCTCTCTATCAATTCCTGAAACATTTTTTTGTCTTCTATCGTGACAAACTTTCCATTTTGGCAAATCGAAATTTCTCCGGTTGTTTCAGAAACAACAATAGATAAAGCATCGGTTATCTCTGACAATCCCAAAGCCGCCGCATGACGGGTGCCTTTATCTTGTAATTGGTTTATGTCTTTTGAAAGAGGCAGGTGACAGGCAAACTGCGATATTTGATCACCATCAATAATTACCGCGCCATCATGCCCGTCGGAATGGGTGTCAAAAATACTCTTTAGAAGGGGCGCGCTTAATTTTCCATTGAGTGTGATTCCCCGTTGGGTATTCCTCAGAAGCGTATCTTTTCCTTTTATGACCACTATGGAACCAATATGTTTTTTTGCTAAAAAGAAAATAGTACCTGTTAAAATATCGATTTGGGATTGAAAATTTTGATTCATTTTTGCTTTTCTCAGCTTCGGGGATAAGCTAAAAAGAGCAATCTGCTCAAAAAGCCTCCTAATCTCTTCTTGAAAAATAATAACAATAGCCAATAAAATGACCGCGAAGAATCCCTGCATTAGTGTGGCGACTAATCTAAGCCCCAAAATTCTGACAACTAAATACGCAATGCTTGATATTATAATACCCACAAATATAAAGACAGATTTTGTTCTCTTAAACCAAAGAAAAATTAGATATAGGAAAAAAGAAACTGTAAGGATATCAATGATGTCAATGATGGTTATATCTTTTAAAAAATCAAACATAAATTTTATATTCTTTTCATTCCCGAACATTTACCTTCTTTAGAAACTCCAATCATCGTAAATATTCACTGAACACCGTCTACTCAACAGAGTGTCCTGTTGGACTAAATTGTTTTGAATATCCAGTGAATATTCAATGATATCTTAGCTGATTTTCTACTTTATAATCGGCTTTAACAGTTCCGGAGCACTGCCCAAGCCGCGTATTTCTATATTCGCGTCCTTAAGCCATATAATATATTTTTTTTCTGATTTTGAGCGGTGGATATATTTATACGCAGCATCGATAATATGGCTGGCAGTATATTTAACAACATGATCGGGTACGCCGCTTGGTGTCTCTGATTGGGTATCCATTGAACATTGATCATTAGCATAATCAATGGCCAAAAACCGTTTCCGGTTATTTTTATTGTCGATTGCGATTTCCGTCGAAAACCAGGCCATTCGGGTAAGACTCGCGATTTTAGAGACAGTTTTTGCTAAAGGATAAAGAGCGTAGCTGTTAAACTCTTCATAGAGAACGTGCTCGTAGTGATTTTCACTATCATTCCACCAGCAGGGAATAATAGTATTAAAAAGGTTAAAGACACGGAACCATGCGCGCTTGCCCCCTAATTCAATTGGCACGATTTTCTCCTGTAAGAGAAAATTATCGCCTCGATCAAAATTTCGCGCATGGGCGATTTCGCGTATCGTACCGCGCGCGTCCCGTATAACTCCAAGCTGTCCATATCCCAATGCCGGCTTTATCACAAACGGTATACCTAATTTTTGCCTTTCTTGATCAGTAAGGCGATAGACACTTGGCTGCCAGTTGCGCACGATAACGGTATAAGGAGCAAGAATACCCGCGTTTACTAACTCAAAATGTAAAATCGATTTATCAATCGCCGCTTTGGTGCGATCAGGATCGTTAATAACTACACCGCCGGCATCTTTCACTGCATAACAGATGCGGGCATAGGAATCACCTTTCTTATTATAAGTGGCCTCAGTATCGAGGAGTATTGTGATTTTGATACGGCCCTGCTCAATGTCCCGGAGCACCTTCCCTGCGTTTTCCCCAGAAACCCAAAGAAAGGATATTTTTTTCTCTTTGCAGGAGTCTTGAAGAAAAGCGACAAAGTTTTCCTTTACCGTTCCGCTCCAATTAAGGGCAAAATCGTATCTTCTCATATCAAATATCTTTATTCATACAACGGCCGCCTCATTAATCTGAAGTAAAAGATTGTCAGCGTCTAAGGTTGCCGTTACTCCCAAAGGCAGTGTTACATGAGAGGCTTCTTTTCTGTGCTTGTGCCCTGAAGGAAACCCAAAGAGTATCGGAATATCGTAGCTTTTGAAAACTTCATTCACAAGAGTTTTAAGATTCTCCTGGGTTTGGAAACAATCAATCATTTTACCAAAAAGGATACCTTTTACTCGTTTAAATTTTCCGGCGCGGCGTAACCGTAAAAAATACGCGCGGATGCTTTCTAAATCTTCGGCGACATCTTCCAAAAACAGAATGACATTGTTAGTAGAAATCTTATAAGGAGTACTGATTGAATTTGCAATGAGAGATAAATTTCCGCCCACAAGCGTACCGGTTGCTTTTCCGGATTTAAATGAAACAAGTTGAGGGAACATGATTGATCCAAGGGGTAAAGCCTGGCTTAGGATTCGTAAAAGATAATCAAGTGTTGCCGAATTCATTCCCGCATAGATTTCGTCTGAGACTACCGGGCCGTGGAATACGACCATATTGGTAAAATGCTGAAGATACAAGAGCAGGATAGTTATATCGCTGTAGCCCACAAAGATTTTGGGATTACGGCGTATCAGAGGTTTATTTAAATAAGGTAAAATCTCAATTGAGCCGTATCCCGCTTTTGCGCAAAATATCGCTTTTACTTGAGGGTCGGCAAACATCCGGTTAATCTGGAATCCTCTCTGTTTATTATGTCCGGGTTTCGACCAGCAGGAGGTAAATATCGAACGTTCGTATTTTACCCTGTAGCCCATGGCTTTTAACATCCCCACGCCTCGCTTGAAGTTTTCTATATCAAATGAACTCGCGGGGGCAATAATGCCGATGGTATCCCCGCGGTTCAACCGTTGGGGCTTTACGATATCCTTATTATTTTTGTTAACTCTTTTCATCTATATGGAAACCTATTGTTCTCTTTTGTTCATTTTTGACAGGGAGAGAAAAGGGGTCAGAGTGATTTTATGGGCCTTCCTCTAGGACTCACAGCAAGCTTTCTTTTTACTTTCTTAGACATTTCAACAATAAAGCTTTCGCTGCCTATAACTCCACTTTTTTGGGTACGAAAACGAATCAAGTTTAATTCTCTATCAGGGATATCTTCTAAAAATAATCTTTTATATTTTAGTTGTCTTTCTTTATCTGTCTTACCTATATTACCTCTTAGAATGACATGGTGAGGATATCCCGGTACAACTAACCGCGGTTGTCTTGGCATATCTAAATTGTAAAAGAATACTACCTACCTGTCAAGAAAAATGACTCTGACCCCTTTCTACTTTACAACTTCTAATTTTTCCGGAGAAACGTAATCGCCAAACTTTTTCTGAGCCTCTAAGAGTCTGGCACGCTGCTTATTAAAAACTTCAAAAATGATGTTCGGCGCTCCTGGAACATTTTCTTTATGAAATTTTTCTACCCGAT
>JAHJHM010000259.1 GCA_018823915.1 Candidatus Omnitrophota bacterium | reverse complement strand
TTAGCGATAATATATTTTAATCGGGTGTTAGATTTACTGCCGATAAATAAGAAAGATTATGTAGATATAGTATCGAAGAGAGCATCTTTTCCTAAATTAAAAGATATGCCGATAAATCTTCTTAAAACGAATAAGAAATGCGCTGATATACAAAGACTTCTTAATACTGCTCAAGAGAAGTTTATATCCGAGGTATTAGCCAAAGGAGATATAGGAGATGTGGCAGTAAAGAATATACGTTACGGATTAAAGATAAGTTATGATGAGATAATTACCGGAGGCAAAATTAACGGGCGGACAATAGGGGAGTTATTAAATATTTTTTATAAGTTACGCCGAGTAGTTTTTAATGAAAGAGAAGACCCTTTATACAAGATAGAAATATTATATTGGCTAAAGGAGTTAGTAAGCAATGATCTTATATCCCGGGGGTCAGGGCGAGGGATAGATTGGCGGGGGATGGATATATTAGGTGAGTGGTACAAACAGCTTCGGGGGAAAGGATATAGCAAAGTAGAGCCGGTAGTAACATTATTCTTTTTACAGACACATTCTTGGGGGTTAAGCAGGTGGTTAGTGAATATATATGAGCGTCTAACGCGTAAGTATTGTGAGCAGGTGTATAGAGAGGCATTAGATGAAACAGCGAAGAGGATGAAGGAAGGAGTAATTAAGGGGTGGAAAAGCCCAAAGGATTTAGATGAGTATGAAAAGGAAATGAAGATAAAGAATGAGTTTTTAGGAGGCAAGGTGATAATGATAGAGTGTCCGGTACGGATAGAGTTTAATCCCACTTCGATAGGCGACGCAGTGTTACAGGCGATAAGGCGGTGGAGGAACTATTTTGTTATTAATACAGCAGGAAATTTAGAGCGGGAAGATGGCAGTATAGGGCCAAGCATACAAGGATATTTTAAAGTGGTAGATATAGAAGAAGGGGATAGGCCGTATATACGAATGAGGTCGGTAGATATGGGGGTAGATGAGAAGATATATAATGTGGTAGATTTAAACCGTAAGACAGATGGAAAATTCTTAAAGCAAGGATTAATAGGCGCAGGAGTATTGCCGGAGAATTTATTAGGTGAGGAAGAAATAATTGCTAAGGCATTAGAGAAGCTAACAGGTAGAAGCGATAGAGGGGTAGAGGTAACGATATACGTGCGTAACATACCGCCTCGGTCAGGGTTCGCAATAAGTAATTTAGTATGTTGTATGGTAGGGATGTTGACAGGAGCAGCGGTTGGGAGGATAGAGCTTGAAGGTAAAGAGAAACGGGAAGATGAAGAGGGCAGGCAGTGGTATATATTAAATAATAGTGAGGAGTTGGATGGAGTACAGCTAGTAAGCCAGAGGACGTTACTATTAAATGGGACAATAGGAGCCGGGACCCAAGACAATTTATCGATATATAGCAGTAAGTATGTTGGAGGGTACAGGTTAGCTACAGACGGAGAAAGGCTTGGGGGATATTTTCGAGGAAGTGCGCTGCCGTTGATACAGTTTATAGATGTTAGTGAGGAGGTATGCAGGGAGATAGAGGCAGAGAGTTTTCATGTACGTTTGGGGTTTTCCGAGGAAGGGGAATTTTCATTATTGGATGTATTTACGAATAATGTATTGAATCAGTCAATAAAAGAAGGACGGTTAAGCATAGCGATAGGCAGGCGGATGGTGTATTGTTTACGCAAAGGCAATATTGAGGAGTTTGCTAAGTTAGGCCGTATGCATTTACCATGCCGGGAAGGATTAAGCATGTCAACGTTTAATCCTATAGTATATGAGATAACTGAAGAGATGATGGAGCTATATAGAGATAGGGGGTTATATGGGTATGACGCTGTAGGTGTAAGGTTAACGGGGACGATAAAGTGGTGGTGTAAGAAGGAGATAAAAGAGGAGATGAGGAGAAAATTTAACCGTCTTTTTCAGGAGAAGATAGGCAGCCGAGGCAAAATTACTTTAATTGAGGAAGAAGTAACTTCTTACAATTGGGAAGGGACAGATATAGGGGCGAAGGCAATAGTTGTTGAAGAAGAAAGAGAAGAGAGAGCTATAGAAGAGCGGTTTAATAAGGCATTTGAGGAGTTAAAAGCAAAGAGGAGAGAGAATATTAAGAGGTTAGTTTTTGTTGATAAGGAGACTTTCAAGAAGCAGGAAGAAGTTTATGGATTGACTGAAGAAGAGAAGGAGTATTATGATAATCCGGATAAATTAAGGAGAAACAATTTAGAGGGTAGGTTAGGAGAAGGTGATAAGTTAGAGGAGATGTATTTGCCGGTAGCAGGTAGTATAGACGGGAAGAAGAGGAAGGAAGAAATAGGACAGATAAAGAAGACGGTAAATGTGATAGGATTACTTTCTTGCGAGGAACAAGATAGGATAATGAGGTTATTGATAGAGAAGAAAATAGATTTAAGAGAGGATTGGAGCCAAGAAGAATTGAAAAAAATAGTCGATGCAGATGTTAGTGAGGAGGAGAGAAGAAAATTATGTGATATAAATAGGTTGGAAGTAGAGATGAAGAGAGAGGATAGCAGCGCGATGATAGGAGATATTTTGCCTAAGCCCAAGGAAGATAGCAAGGAGTATAAGGGGTTAAAAAGCAAAGGGGTAAAGATGCTTAAGATGGGATGGCATAATATTGTAATAATGATTGGAGGTATGGGGAGCAAATTTTTTGGCGGCGGAGCGGATAAATCAATGGCAGCGTATCCAGCAGGAGCAATTAACAATAAGTATTATTCATTTGTAGAGATATGGGTAGAGCGGATGAGGTTAATTAGAGAGAGTTATGGGTGGTTTCCTGATTTATGGGTGAGTATAAGTCTTAGTTCAGAAGATGTGGTAGTGAAGCTTTTAGGGATACTTAAAGATAAGACCCCTCCTTCAAAGGTATTAGGAGGGTCTATCCCCGTGGATAAGTATGGGGATATAGTTTATGATATTGGGTTGATACGGCAGCGTATCCAATATACGTGGAAGGCGTTTAAAGATGAGATAAGGGCGTATTATATTAGTTTGATACATGGGACAGAGATAGAAGAGACATTAAAGAAAGAAGAAGAGGGCCGTTTAATAAGTGTAACTCATAAGCAGGGTGGTAAGTCATATTGCTGGTATTCAGAGGGGGATAAGAGGCAGAGGTATGAGTCACCGGGGATAAATCCTTATCTTGAAGTAACGCCAGGGGGGACGTGGGAGAGTTTAGTTGGGTATTTACTCAGTTTTTCTTTAAATAAGGGAGATTATGAAGGGAGTGGGTTGGAGCCGTTAGCGTTAAAGACTGAGAAGAGTCTTAGAGACAAGGGATATATTTTAAATGAAGATGAGTTAGCAAAGATTTCATTAGAAGAAAGGGTAAGAGGTATACCTGAAGGGAAAGTGTGGTTAATAGTAAAGGGAAGAAAAATAAAGTCTTTTTTAAATGAACGAAATATAGGTATAGATATTGGATTAATAAAGAATATGCTGAGTGAGGGTACGGAAACGGAGATGAGTGCTGAGGAAATAGGGGTGGCAATAAAGGGAGTTATAAAAAGATATTTTGATAAAGCAAAGATAGAAGTAAATGAAGAGGAGATACATATAGAGGTAAAGTTTGACGGCAAGAAATATATATGTAATGAGGAAAACCTTTGGGTAGCAGGCAGTAAGGAAGTAGTAACATTTTGTAATGGGAGGAATATCAGAGGAGGCATAAACGCTTTAAATTTAGGTAGAGCGGCTGAAGAATTCAAAAGAGGAGCTGTGGCAGTTTTAGAAGTAGTGCCATCAATAGGGGATTTAGTAGGAGGTATTTTACTAAAGAACAGGAAGAATAATAGAGTAGAGGTATATGAAGGGGATGAAGTAGAGGGATTAGAGGAATTTATTTATGGCGCCGGAGACCCGTTATATTTTAATAATGGCACAGTGCATGTAAATCCTTTAGGAATATTTAAATTTATAGGGTTCAGAGATAAGGATGAGTATCTAAAATCTAACGAAGCCCAGCGGATGCGCAAGGTAGTAGAGACGCGGTTAAGTATGCCCTGTTTAGCGGCATTAAAGGCTGTATCAGAAACTATACCGGGAGGAACAAAACTGAGTAATTTACAGATAAAGCCGGAGGTGCCATTATCATTTATAACACGATTGCCTTTGGCGATGACAGAAAGTATGGAGATAAGAGTTAAGTTTATGGAGGTAGAACAGTCTGGAGTAGAGGGGGTATTTTGTGATTTTAAGACAGTAGAAGGTTTATATTCGGGAGTAGCGCGGGAAGGGCCGTATTTAGAATTAGGTGTAGGCATTGGCAGTGATGAATATATTCCTTATGATTTTGAAGAAGTAAGCAGCCCCATAGAAGGAGATTCTCCCCAAATAAAGATATATTCAGGCATAACTATGCCTTACGGCTATTTAAACATAACCCCTGAAAGATTGCTGCTAAGTAGAGGGACTTGCGTTGTCGCCTTCAAAATTTTAGGCACTTTCGGAAGGGAGTCTTGTTTAGAATTAGCTGAAGAGGAAGAAAGCGGCAAATTGTTTACAATAAGAAAATTACAATCCGAGAAAGAAGAGGAGCACTGCGGCTTTATTCCCAAGATGAGAGCTTTACTGCCTTTTGGCTTGGAGGGTGTTTACCAACCGCAATGGATGAGTGCCGGTAAAAATATGTGGGCGGGCTTAGAAGATGCTTCGGCTATAGTTTACCCTTTTATAGAAGGAAAAGACTTTGGACATTTCTTTGCTCAATATAAAGGCCAGCCCTTAAGCAGTTATGCTGTTAAATTATTTGATAGTGTTCTCAAGGTTACTAAAACCTGCGCTTTATTAGAAGAAAGGAAAGTTCCCGGGGTGTGGGATATTCGAGCGGATAATATTATTATCACCACAAAGGAGGATGATACGGTTTTAATTGACTATACAAAGATGAATGTAGATCCTATTTATTCTTTGGAGTTTTTATTGTATGAGCCCTTTGAACAAATTGCTTATACGGGGATAGAAAATTTATTACCTTCTTTAAAATTTAGCCTTGTACCCGTATTGAATAAGGAAATTATTGCTGCTTTAGGTGATTTACATTATAAGGTGAAAGCAGCCAGATATTCTTCTATCATGGAATTTTGCAGGGATTTAGAGGAGATAGAAAAACTTTTCTCAATTTACTCCAGCAGCCCGGCAGCAGCAGAATGCACCAATGATTCTAAGGGTAAGGTGCAAAAAGTAAGAATAACGGGACAGATGATTTTTGAAAGATTAAATGGGGTAGAGTTTGTCGGTAAAGATGGAATAATTTATAAGATTAATATTAATGTAGAAGAATTAGTGAATAAAAAAGAGATAGTTACTATTTGGGTAAGCTCAGATGAGGCATCTCAAGTTTTTACGCCCGATGAGCATTCTTATATAGAAGCTATTGTAAGCCAGGTAGAAGAGAAAAATAAAATCGATATTTTAATTGATAGAGATTCTATAAAAGAAACTAGTAGGGGGATATTGACCGGTATTCTAAGTAACCTTAATAAACTAACACGAAATTATGTGTTTAATGTTATTGTTCTCGGTTTGGCCGTTTATATATTTCTTATGTTGGGTTTATTCCCGGAAAAGATAATAAGCGGAAAAGTAAATGGATACCTTAATATATGGCTTGAAGCCATTAAAGCGACAATATTCAGTTGGGAAGTCGTATGGAAGACAGTACTTGGGTATTTTATCTTTGGGCTGCTGACTGATAGTTTAGTAAAGCGCGTAAATCGCGAAGAATATTCACTGAAAGCGTTTTGGGGAGTTGCAAAATATACTGCCTATAAAGCCGCTATTGTGACTCTATTCTTTATTGCTATTTCCCCATTCAATAAGTTTGTCCGTGGAGCTATCTCAGGGTTTTTCCTCGGGTTCATTCTTTTAACTTTAAGGTCAAAGACATTCTATAGTAAGCGCCAGGATAAAAATTCAGAAGTAGCGAAGAAACAACGGAAAGACGAAATGTTTTGGCTTACTCGGTCGTGGATTTTTGGCCAAAACTTTATTGTGCAAGTCCTATTCCCTATAGAGAGCAGGTCATTAGCGAATGTCATAATTTCACAACTGCACTCTTTGTATAATTCCTATGGGTTACATGAACAGCGCAATTCACTTATTAATATTAAGAGAAAACATTGGATAACTGCGATTGAAAAATTATTCCGCAGCAGGCATATCGCTCTTGTAGCTTATGGCTTTATTGCGCCATTCATTATGCTCATAGATGTATTGTGCCTAAATCGCTCTGCAAAGAAGATAAGCACAGGTAATTCTTCCAAAATTTCTGAAAGGAGAATAATAAAAGATAAGCCCTCCAGCTCGCC
>JAHJHM010000142.1 GCA_018823915.1 Candidatus Omnitrophota bacterium | reverse complement strand
TGCAATCTGCACTTTGCATTTTGCAATAGAGTGTATTTTACTGACCATTTACGTCAACTCAATGAGACAGGCGTTTTTTTACTAAAAAATGCCTAGTCGAATTGATCCCGAAGCGCTTCTGAAAAATGTCGCAAGAGATTTTTCAGATATTCAGGCGCGAGGGACAAAACTACCCGCCTAAGGCGGAGAATTGATCCCGCCGAAAGCTGAAATTAGTCGGATAGAAGTGTAGCACAAAAGCGGCGAAAATGGAAGAAAAAAATTTTACAGCGTTTGTCGTGAAAAATAGGAAAAAAGGGATTTTATGGGTTAAGGAGTGATCTTAAGAAATTTTTTCTTGCCAACTTTTAAAATTATTCCTTGCGATGATATTTTTATTACTTGCTCCTTTAAAACAGTAGGAGCCTGAGAAGAATTAAGGGATGAAAGAAAAGAAATTGCTCCCTGAGAAAGAAGCCGGCGAGCCTCGTTTTTAGAAAAGACTAATTTAGCCTGATGAAGCGCCTCTATTAAATCAAGAGTAGTGCCTTCTGCTTTATAAATAGGTAACTTCTTAGGTATCTTTTTTTCTGAAAATACTCTTTCAAACTCCTCCTTTTCTTTTTTGCCTGCAACTTTGGAATGATAAAAAGAAACTAAGCCTTGAGCTAGAAGCAATTTTGCTTCTTTGGGGTGCATCTTATCTATCGAACTACAATCATAATCCGTAAGAAGGCGAAAATATTCTCTCATCAACTCATCAGAAACACTCATAATCTTTCCAAACATATCCTTAGGCTTTTGCGTTATTCCTACATAATTTCCTAAAGATTTAGACATTTTGTTTTTCCCGTCCAAACCTATTAAAAGAGGCATAGTAATAACACCTTGTGGAAGTTGGCCAAAAATTTGTTGGAGATGCCGGCCTACAATTAAATTAAATTTTTGGTCAGTCCCTCCAAATTCTATATCTGAGGCCACCATTACGGAATCATATCCCTGAATCAAAGGATAAATGAGCTCTAAAATAGTGAGAGGCTGGCCATGTTTAATTCTTTGAGAAAAATCATCTCTTTCCAATATCCGCGCCACAGTATAAGAAGAAAGCAGAGATAAAAATTCTGCCAGCGTCTTATCTTTATACCAAACACTGTTATAAATTACTTTTGTTTTTTTCTTATCAAGAATTTTAAATGCCTGCTCGACATAAGTAGAAGCATTATCCTTAATCTCTTCCTCACTCAAAATGGGACGAAGGATAGTTCTTCCCGAAGGATCCCCTATCTTGGCAGTAAAATCACCGATAATAAGATAAACCCAATGCCCCTCAGCCTGCAATTTCCTTAACTTTCTTAGAAGGACGGTATGGCCTAGGTGTATATCTCTTGCTGTAGGGTCAAAACCGATTTTTAGTTTAAGAGGAGTATTTTTTTGAAGGGAATTTTCTAATTTAGCAGTTATTTCCTTGAGAGAAATTAAATCAACCGTATTTTCTTTTATTACTTCAAGCTGTCGGGCTATTTCTTTGTAAATATTCACTGAACACCGTCTAAATTCTTTTGAATATCCAGTGAATATTCAGTGCAAAATGCAAATTGTAAATTGTAAAAGTTAAAATTAAACATTTGCACGCAAAACTTATATCTCTTACCTTTGCATTTTTCACTTTGCAATTTGCAATTTGCAATAAAATGTGCTTTACTGAATATCTACTAGCTGGATTCATCTATCTTTGCGGAGAGTCCAATTTTTGCCGAATCAGGGTCAACCCTCATTATTTTAACTTTTATCTTATCCTTAATTTTAAGCTTATCCATCACCTCTCCATCTATCTCGTCTGAAAAAATCAAGCCCTCTAAGGCTTCCTCAATCTTTACAAATACTCCAAAATTAACGATCTTAGCCACTTCTGTTTCTAAAACTCTGCCCACAGGATACTCTTCTAAAATTTCCGGCCAAGGGTCTTTCTCTAATTGTTTTCGGCCTAGAATAATCTTCTTTTTGCTTTTATCTATCCCCAAAACTTTGAATTCAAAATTCGCGCCTCTTTTTAAAATTTCCTGGGCACGGCTGATTTTCTTTGTCCAGGAAATATCTTCATTATAAATTACCCCTTCCAATCCATTCTCTAATTCCGTATAAGCACATCCTTCGCCGTAACCGATTATTTCCCCCTTTGCTTGAGAATCAATCGCAATCAAATTCTCTATATCCTCCCAAGGGTCGCATTCCAATTGTTTTATGGTTAAAGAAATTTTCCTCTGCTTAGGGTCTACGTTAATTACTTTTACCTCCACAATATCACCAATGGCAAATATCTCACCCAAATTCACAAACCTCTTTGTCCAGGAAACCTCACTTATATGGACTAAGCCTTCAATTCCTTTCTCCAATTCAACAAATATTCCATAATTCTGAATATTAGTTATTCTCCCCTTTATTATAGAAGAAGGAAGATACTTTCTATCTATCTCTACCCAAGGGTCAGGAGTAGTTTGTTTTAAACCTAAGGAAATTTTTCCTTTTTCCCGGTCAAAGTCTAGAATCTTTACCTGTATCTCATCTCCCACAGCCACAATTTCAGAAGGATGGGTAATCTTTTTCCAGCTCATATCGGCAATGTGAAGAAGCCCATCCACGCCTCCTAAATCAATAAAAGCGCCAAAATTAGTAACGCTCTTTATCCTGCCTTTCATTACCGTGCCCGCTTCTAAATCCTGCCAAATTTTCTTACGTAACACTTCTCTTTCCATACGCACGGCATCTTTGCGGGAAAGAATGAAACTTTCCTTGGCCACATTCATTCTCGCGACTTGAAAATGAAATTCTTTTCTTATTAATTCCGCGTCACTAATATTTCTAAAAGATGCCAAGCTTTGAGGAAGAAACCCTTCTACGCCAAAAACACTCACTATGTATCCGCCCCTTATTTTACGCAGGACTGTCCCCTTTATCAAATCACCCTCTTTATAATTATCAACTAAATTCCGCCAGCCTTTGGTCTGCTTCGCTTTCTTAAAAGAAAGGACGACTCTTCCGTCCTCATCTTCTACATTCTCTACATACACATCAATTTCTTCTAAACTATCTATATCGACTCCCTGGAATTCTTCACGAGAGATTATCCCTTCTGATTTATAGCCAACATCAACCACAACTTCCTTAGAAGTTACACTTACAATCTTTCCTTGTACAACTCCCCCTCCCTTTAATTCCTTGATAGAACTATAATAAGCACTCTCCAACTCTGTCAAGACACTTCCCATCCTTTTTATCCTCCTTTTAAGCCCCACACCTGCGGGGCGAATTTTTACAATTATCCCTTAAATTACCTACTTTGTCAAAGGCTTTTTATTTTATCTATAACCTTAGAAGCAATCTCCTGGTAATTATCAAGCTCGTCTATACTTCCAACTGTATCAAAAATAACTTTTATCTTTCCTTTGCGGATAAATTTTGCCTGGGGAGGAAGAATTTCATCTGTTCCGTAAATTTTAGCTGCCACGATAGAAACATTTGATTTCTTATAAAGAAAACCTATCCCTGCTTTAAATTTCTCATAATCAAGGGTTCTTGTTCCTTGGGGAAAAATAACCAGAGGTTTTTCTTTAAGAATTCCTAACGCCCTGCGCATTATTCCTAAATTTCCCTTTCCTCTGGCGATGGGAATTACTCCCAAGGCTTTCATAAAAAGAGCAAATAGTTTATTCTTAAACAACTCTTCCTTAGCAAGAAAACGCAATTGACGCGGACAAACACTGCCTAGAACTAAAGGGTCTAAATAACTTGAATGATTGGAAGCCAAAATAAAAGGGCAGTTGCGGGGAAAAATATCTTTACCTTTTACTTCAATTTTAAAAAGCCATTTTAGAAAAAAGGCTGCCAAAAACTTCACTAAACTATAAACCATAAATCATCTTTTTACCCAAAGCAACCAGCTGATTCGCCTCGTTTTTGGTTTTACTTTCGGCATAAACTCTTACAATGGGCTCTGTCCCTGATTTTCTAAACATAAGCCAACTTTCCCTGGTAATTAGTTTTATTCCATCAAGAGTATTTACTCTCTCTACTTTCTTGCCCCTAAGTGATGAGGGCAATTTTAAATTATTTATACTTTTTTTTACCCTCCCTGAGGGCACAGAGGCACGGCTATAATACCATTTACCGTATTTTTTGTAAAAATCAGCCAAGAGAGCAGAAAAACTTTTATTCTCCCAGGCAAGCATCTCTAAAAGAAAAAGGAAAGCTGCCGTAGCGTCTCTTTCGGGGATATAATCCTTAAAGCCAATCCCTCCTGCCTCCTCTCCCCCTATACAGATAAGGCCATCCTTAAATAAACTTGATATATACTTAAACCCTACAGGAGTCTCGTAGCAGGCAACTCCTAAAGAATAAGCGACCTCATCGATTAGATTACTTCCCACAACTGTCTTACCAATGCCTGCTTTTACCATTCTATTTTTAACTACATGAACAGCCAAAAGAGGAAGAAGAACCTGAGCATTGATAAAATTACCAAACTTATCTACCACAGCAATCCTATCGGCATCGCCGTCTAAGGCTACCCCCAAATCGTATTTTTCTTTTTTCACTCTCGCAATCAATTCTCCTAAATTGTCTTCAACCGGCTCAGGATTAATCCCCCCAAAGGAAGGGTTAAATTCGTTATGAAGGTAATCTATTTTAATTTTACTTTTTTCTAAAATTTTTTCTACAAATTTATCTCCTACGCCATACATTGTATCCACGAGAATCTTTAATTTCAATTTGCTTATTTTCTTTAGATTTACAAAATTCCTCAAGAACTTAATATATTTCTGGGTTAGATCTCCTACCTCCAATAGCTTCTCTCTCTTTGCCGATTCTATATCTATATATTTAGGCTTAGACTTATAGAGCAAGGTTTCTATTTTATCAGTAAGAGATTTATCTGCTGCGCCGCCTTGAGGAGTTTTAATCTTTAACCCGTTAAATTGACTAGGATTGTGCGATGCCGTAATCATAATTCCTAAATCATATTTGCCATAAAGAGCGAAAAAACTAACTATGGGGGTAGGAATATACTTATTTGACAAAACAACTCTTATCTTATTTGCCGCCAAGACTAACGCGGCAGTTTGGGCAAACTGAAAAGATAAAAATCTGCTGTCATAGCCAACAATAACTTTTTTACCGCCTGCCTGTCCCTGCCTACCGGCCAGGCAGGCGGTAGGCAAGCCTGCAGTTTTATTATTAAGATAATCAGCTATTGCCTGCGTGACAATTTTTACATTCTCAAAAGTAAAACTATCAGCGATAACCGCCCGCCATCCGTCTGTACCAAATTTAATCATTATTTTTTATAAAGTTTATACTTCTCGATATATTTCAACACATTACCAGGGACAAAATAATTTATAGAAAGTCCTTTCTTTATCAGCCCCCTTATGTGCGAGGAAGAAATACCCATCTGCACAATATCTAATTTTATAAATTTATCTTTAATTTTTAGAGGGTATGCCCGCCTTTTTGCCACCACTATTTTTACTGCTTTTCTTAACCCGGCAAAATATCTCCAGGTAGGAAAATCGTTAGCCAAATCAGAACCGACAATGAGGTAAAATTTACTTCGTAAATATTTTACCTTTAGTTTTCTTACTGTATCTATAGTATAAGAAATTCCACCCCGCTTTATCTCCAAATCTAAAGCCTCAAAACGTTCATCTCCCTTTATGGCAAGTTTAACCATATTAAATCGGTGGCTCGCGGAAACATTGTAGCTCTCTTTGTGAGGAGGGATATTGGTAGGGATAAAAAAAATCTTATCCAAACCAAGCTTTTGCTGAACTTCCTGGACTAAAATTAGATGCCCAATATGCACAGGATTAAATGTCCCGCCGAGTATACCTATTTTCATGAGTAAGGATAAAGGATTAAGGTAAATATTCAGTGTAAATATTCACTGAACACCGTCTAAATTCTTTTGAATATCCAGTGAATATTCAGTGCAAAATGCAAATTGCAAATTGAAAAAGCTAAAATTATTTATTTTTTTTGCAGTAATTACTGACTTTGCAATGATATCTACCAAACCTCCTACTTCTCCCCAAGTTTATTCTTCATTTCACTGTCTTAATTTTGCATTTTTCATTTTTCACTTTGCA
>JAHJHM010000011.1 GCA_018823915.1 Candidatus Omnitrophota bacterium | reverse complement strand
TTTCTCGTTTCTTCAAGGATGGCTTTAAACGATACTTATAACTCCTGCCTTACTCGATAAGTAGAAAAATTTTTCTATTCCGATTTGCGGCGCTTTACGTTTGTTTTAAGCGCATTGCAACAGAAGGTGTCTTAGAAAACCAAAAGTTTTTTCTTGACAGGTATCGTTATGTAGTATCTTGGGGGATAATAAGGACTTTTCCTACAGGCTCAACGTTTGAAATAACCGGCTTTTGGAGCGGCTTTAGCCGCGGAAAAAGTCCGGTTGATTGAATTGTTATCCTGTTCTTATTTTTAAATCCCCTTCAATATAGCGGTGGATTATACCGGAGATAAGCGTTTGATAAGGAAGTCCCATTTCCATTGCTTTTTTCTGGATACCCATGAAGTCGTGGCCATAAAGGCGAATGGTAATGCGTCTATCTTTTTTGAATGTGTTATCGGCTGCTGTCTTGATTGCCTCAATCTCTTTTTTTGATGGAGAAGCAAGCTTCATTTTTCCGTTTTCCAGTGCATCAAGAATATATCTCTCTTCTTTATCCTGTTTCATGTTTAGCCCTCCTGTTCATTGCTATACAGTTTAGTCGCTTTTCTGCTGGGAATAATTGTTTTCAAAAATATATATTCTTTTTCGATAATGTACGGTATCGCATATATGTAATTTTCAATAATAACGAAATATATTTTTTGCCCCGGATAATTTGTTTGGTCTGGATGATCTGCTGTTTTCCAGATATCTCCCTGTGATAAATGAAATATTACCTGTTCAAAAGACATATTTCTTTCTTTTTTCAGCCATTCATTTTTTTGAGGATCCCACTCGTATTTCATATTTAGATTGTACACCATTTGTACGTACAAGTCAAGGTTAAATTTTAATTATTTTTTGAGGATAACGAGAAAAACAGCTGCCCAACGAAGACGCGAAGCGGCGGAGAAGGGTCAGCTGCTTGCCCTGCCTACCGCCTGCCTGCCGGTAGGCAGGGCAGGCGGTAGGCAGGGATTGCTTTGTTAGACATTTTTTTTATTTTGCGATAGAAGTCGCTACATTTGGGCTATCAGGATTTACATCTAAAGTTCTTTTCTTAGGTATTATTACCAAATCCATGTCTTCCATAGGGATAGCACCTAAAAGTATTTGATCGCCCATAACCAATGCTCCAGCAAAACCAATTCGATTTTTAAATCTGATTTCTATAGGTCCTACGTAAGGAAACAGTTTTCTTTCACCGTCTGCTAATATCACTTCCTTTTTGTCTATTTCTTCCAATTTTAATTGTATTTGTATATGCTCAGGTATACAAAGATGAACAGCTCCTGAATCAACAAGAGCGTCTACTTCTAAAGTTTTTATTTTCTTTATCCTTGGATTCCGTAATATTATTCTTGCATTTACAAGTCCCATTTTCATTCCACCTCCCAATTTTGTTTGTATTATGATTTTTGTGTTAGACATTTTCTTTTTTGGAGTCAAGATAAAGTGTATCTGGGCAAATGTCCTGTTCATGAGGCCATGTAACAGTACCATCTATTACCTTGACTTTATTGAAATAACTTTTATCCTTTAGCTCCTGAAATACACCAAAATCAAGTAAACTTGAACAGTCATATAAACCATTCTCGCCATTGGTAAAAGTTAATATCAATTTATAATCTTCTGTTGGAGTAACTTTTCTTATTCTAGGATTCATTTTTTACCTCAAAGGTTCAATTTTATAAGGTTGTTCACCTGCCACAACAAGATCCCAATCTGCAACCAATTCATCTCGATGGAGCTCAATCCAAGCCTGAAGAAGCTTCATCTTTGAATTTGGAATGCTGCCTTCAAGAATTTCACCATCAGGAATAGCGACGATCACTTCATCTTTTTGTACTCTAATATGAATATGTGGTTTGTTGTGCCGTTTATTATCTTTGAAATATAAATAGACGATAATCCCATAGAACATTGAAATTGATGGCATTTTTCCTCCTTGTTTGATTCTGTAGAATTTTTTTATTTTTGTCTAACGAGCCTGTAGAAAAACCCTATTTTTATAGAACTTACAAAATGTTAAAAATTTAACTCATTGTCCCCCAGCATGTTATAAATGCCAAAATTCTCCAATTTTCGAGTTTTGGACTTATTCTACAGGCTCAACGTTTGAAATAACCGGCTTTTGGAGCGGCGAAGCCGCGGAAAAAGTCCGGTTGATTGAATTGTTATAATTTTGTTTATTTTTATTTTATTGCAATTGTCCTGTAGGGGCAAGGCATGCCTTGCCCTTTATACAATAATTAACAATATTATTTTCGTCATTATCCCATGTCCCGGGATTGTTTATTATATATTCACGGATATTTTTTAATGAATGTGTTGTGCGAATAATATGGTCATGGAATGATCGCTGCCATACAAACGATATATTATTTAATTGACTGATTTGTTTTGATGCGGCGGATTTGAACGAACCGATTATATCCGATAAATTATTATTCTTTGTATTTTTATTAAAGGACAGGGCATGCCCTGTCCCTACAGGATTATTGATAATTATTATTCCATGGATATGATTTGGCATAACGATAAATTCATCTAATTCGACAGTACTGAAATGTTTGGGAATTTGCAGCCAGATATTTCCTGGCGATCATGCGTACATATTGTGATGTAATAATATTCATTCAACGAATAATTATATTCTTTTAATCGGTTTAATTTTCTGGTTTTATATTCTTTCATTTATTGATTATAACACAAAAATCAGCTGCCCGACGGAGCCGTGAAACGGCGGAAAAAGGTCAGCTGGATTGACTTGAGAATATAAAGGCCCCCGAGGTTTGAACAGGATTGATTTTACTGCTAAAATCATCCTAAACATATTAACCCGTGCTGCGGAATACACCGCGCACAAAACCAAAGGAGGCCTTTTCCCCCAGAGGAGGATTCGCCTTTGGCGAAATGAAATTCTACATTCCACATACACAATTCTAC
>JAHJHM010000141.1 GCA_018823915.1 Candidatus Omnitrophota bacterium | reverse complement strand
ATTAAATATTCCCCCGATATGTTAATTGTAGGGTTATGTATAAATGATTTTGCTTTAACCCCGGTAATATTTAAAACTCAAGATGGCCGGATGCATTGTTATCGTCCTTTCGCGTTATTTAAGAACAATTCCGATAACTTTTTATATTGTCATTCAAATTTATATCGATTCATTTTGATTAAGTTAGAGGGTATGGCAGCAAGAAGAAATCAGACAACTATGGAGTCTACAGGAAGATTGTATATGAGTAAAATAAAGGAGATAGCCCGGAGGCAAAAGATACCAGTATTAGCTGTAATTTTTCCCTATTTTAAATTTGATTCAGAATTTAATGAGGACTATAAAGTTATGAGAAAGGTTGTTGCAGAACTTAATGTGGAATGTATAGATTTACATACTGTTTTTAATAAAGATGAGAGAGGCAGATTTTTAGATAACCCGGATGATTATATCCACCCCAATAGCAAAGCGCATAGAATAGTTGCTGATTTAGTTAGAGAATATGTGATTGGAAGATACAAAGAAACTTTGCAGTGAATTATGTTGTGAAGTTTTGGGGCTTGTTCGCTATTTGAGATAATGAATTAAGGGTTTAGCTTATGACGAAGGTATCTCCTATACGAAAGATAAGTTTGATAGTCTTCGGATTATGTTCGTTCGCCATTTTATTGGAGATAGGGCTGCGGATAGGAGGATTTGCGTGGTTATCCTTACAGGAATACAGGAATAAGATTTCTTTACGGCAAAAAGGCGCCTATCGTATTATGTGTTTGGGGGAGTCTACCACTGCTTTAGGCGGTAAGGATTCTTATCCTGCCCAATTGGAAGAAATTTTAAACCAGAAAAAAATTAGTATAAAGTTTAGCGTAATAAATAAAGGTGTTCCAGCAACTAATTCTACGGCTATAGTGTCGCTATTAGAAGAGAACTTAGATAAGTACCATCCTGATATGGTGGTAGCAATGATGAGCATAAATGATGGGGAAGATATCATCCCTTGGAAGGATGAGCTGGAAGCCAAAGGCATTTCTTCCAAGGAAGATAGGCCGTTTTTTAAGAAATCTAAGATATATAAGTTAGCGAAGCTTTTGTCTCGGTACATAATAAATAAAATCAAAGAATCTGACAGCCGGGAATTAAAAGAGGGAAAAAAAGAAGATATTATCAGGGTGGGTGGTTTAATGCCATCAAGCAATTATAAAGAGCAAGAAGAAGGAGATGGGGAGAATAAAAAGATAGATTGCGGCGAAAAAGAATATCAAGAGTTAGGAGATCGTTTTAGAGATCAAGGAGAATTTGATAAAGCCATTGAGATGTACAAAAAAGCTTTAGGGGTAGGTTCTGAAGACGATCAATTATATGTTGACTTAGCATTATGTTATCTTGAATTGAGGGATTTTGAGAAAACCGCTGAGATGTTTAGGGAGGCAATAAAAAGAAATTCTCGTAATGATGCAGCATATGCAATGTTGGGGGAAATGGTAGAGGATTCTTTCCTTGCCCAAGAGATGTTTGAGAAAGCGATAGAAATAAATCCTCGAAATACAAGGGCATATATAACATTAGGAGAGCATTATAAGGGGCAGGGAAAGTATGATCAAGCCATAGAGATATTTAAAGAAGCTATGGAGGCAAACCCAGGAGATAGTAAAATATATGGTGGGTTAGCTCTTTGTTATCAAGCACAGAGAAGATATAAACTGGCTGAGGAATATTTTGAAAAAGCAAATAAATTAAGGTCAAGAGGCTATAATCCCGTAACCCGAAGTAACTACCAAAGATTGAAAAATATCCTAAGCCAGAAAAAGATCGTTTTAGTGTGTGTGCAATATCCCATGCGAAGCGCGAGACCATTAAAGAGGATGTTTACACCTCAAGATGAAATTATTTTTGTGGACAATGAAAGAGTGTTTAAACAAGCAGTAAGACAGGGTGGTTATGCAGAATATTTCGATGATAATTTTGGAGGTGATTTTGGCCATTGCACGAGAAAGGGCAATCGATTATTAGCAGGTAATATCGCTAAAGTTATATTCAAGGAATATTTTGGTAAATGAAGAAAGGAATTTCTTCGGTGAGATATGCTGGATGGTTAATATGCTACCGTAATATTTACGGGCAATGTTTGACCAAAATAAGGAGTGTTTTAAAAGTTGACAGTTGTACGACAAGCCCCGATGTAAGGCAATCGGGGTATTTCCGATAATGCTTGACATATTCTAAAATGCATTGTAAATTAGAAGTATGATTGAGAGAATTATAAAATTGCCCCCTACGCATAATTTTTTTATATTCGGCCCGAGACAAACAGGAAAAAGCACTCTACTCAAAAAAACCTTTCCCCCAAAAACTACATTATTCTATGATTTATTGCGTTCAGAAGAGTACCTACGGCTAACCTCTAATCCTTCCTTATTCAGAGAAGAGGTGTTAGCTAGAGATAAAAATATTACCCATGTAATTGTGGATGAAGTTCAGAGGGTTCCGGCATTGCTTAATGAAGTTCATTCTATGGCAGAAATTTCAAAAGTACCTTATTTCGGTTTAAGCGGATCCAGCGCAAGAAAATTAAAAAGATCTCATGCTAATCTTTTGGCCGGACGTGCCTGGACGCTGCATTTATTTTCCTTAACACACCTGGAATTAAAAGATCATTTTTCTTTAAATAGAGCATTAAACATAGGCACTTTACCCGGTGTGTATTTGTGTTCTGATGAAAACGAAGCAAGAAAAACTTTAAGAGCTTATGTGGAGACGTATCTTAAAGAAGAAATTAAAGCCGAAGCTCTATTGAGAAATTTAGGCGGTTTTCTTCGTTTCTTAACATTAGCAGCAGATGAAAACGGCAACGTAATTAATTTATCTAATATCGCCAGAGAGACAGGTATCAGTTATCATACGGTAAAAGAGTATTTTCAGATTTTAGAAGATACTTTAATAGGATTTTTTCTCCTGCCTTATTCTAGAGCTATAAGAAAACGTTTGATAAAACACCCAAAATTCTACTTTTTTGATACCGGAGTCCTCCGTGCCTTAAGCGGTAAAATTTCTATAAAGCTAACTCCTAAAACTTATGAATACGGAAAGGCCTTTGAACATTTTATAATTACGGAAATAATAAGATTATCTTCTTATCAGGAAAAAGATTACAGGTTTTCCTTTTATCATTCATCAAATCATGCTGAAGTTGATCTTATTATTGAAACCCCTGACAATAAAGTTTACGCTATAGAGATAAAATCAAGCCAAAATCCCGACAGAAGCGCGCTAAAAGGATTAAAATCTTTTAAAGAAATTTGTCCTAAAGCGAAACTTTATTGTGTAAGCCAGGCTCCTAGAAAAAGAGCGATAGAAGATATTATTATTCTGCCATGGAAAGAAATCTTTCCCGTGATAGATATAGATAAGAAATAGAGACGGAGGCATTCTAAAACTATAGAGTATTTTAGCGCGGTTATTGATTTAAACCCTGATTTTTACGCGGTTTATTTAAGCCGGGAGTGAGTTATTATTAGGACATAGCGTACGGTTAATATATCATTTTTCGTTAAAAAGTATGCTTATTCGAACGGCGTATATTGAATATTCGCGAACAATGTTTGACCAAAATAAGGAGTGTTTTAAAAGTTGACAATCTATACGCTTGCGTATAAAATGTTAATATGAATTTAAAGAGAATTGTTTACAATGACCTCGTCGCCGATCTTAAACGGAAAGAAATTGGTATTATTGTAGGGCCACGTCAGGTTGGCAAGACCACTCTTCTTAAGGCGCTTGCTGCTCACTGTAGAAAGAATAAAGAGCGACACAGGTATTTTGATCTTGAAATGCCTATTGACGCACATTTTTTTGCCAGGGATTTTAAGGATATTCTATCCGATATAAAAAAAGAAAAAGGCGTTATTTTTATAGACGAGTTCCATTATTTGCCAAACGCCACAAAGCTTTTTAAGGCCATACATGATGGGTTAAGAGGTGTTAAAATTTATGCCAGTGGATCTTCGGCAATTGAAATGCATCGGCACCTCAAAGAAAGCTTAGCCGGAAGAAGACGGCTTTATCAGCTTTTTCCCTTATCGTTTTCGGAGTGGCTTCCTAGTAAGGCAAAAACCATCAAGCTGCCTACAGGTATTTATTCTAAGATTAGTTCACAAGCCCACCGCGCATTTAAGAAATATCTCGGGGAATTTATTATTTTCGGTGGTATGCCGGGGCTTGTACACGAAAAGGACATAAAGGCAAAGAAAAGACTACTTTTAGATCTAATCGCAACCTACATTCAAAAAGATATCAAAGCGCTTTTGCGGGAAGAAGATATTTTTTCCTTTAATCGGTTGCTCAGTTTGTTAGCGTCTCAAGAAGGGGGGCTTCTAAGTGAGAATAGCGTTTCAGGAAGCCTTAATTATTCGCTACGTCAGGTAAGAAAGGATTTAGCGATTTTAAACCAGATGTTTCTTTTGGATATTCTCAATCCCTTTTTTACCAATCGCGGGCGTGAACTTAAACAGATAAATAAAATATATTATTTTGATACAGGTATCTACAATGCTATTTTGCGTGATTTTAGGCTGCTTAACCAAAGGCCGGATAAAGGAGCACTTCTTGAGTCGTTTGTATTGCATGAAATGCAGAAGAATTTACATATAGGACAAGAAATTTATTATTGGCGCACCAGAGAAAAAGATGAAGTTGATTTTATTTTAGTGCAGGATCGAATTCCTATCGCGATTGAGGTTAAATCGAAACTACACACAACGAAAATTTCTCAAGGGATGAACCGATTTTTTAAAAGATATCCCGAATGCAAAAAGGCGGTAATATTGAACGATGACTTATACAAAATTATAACCGATCAAAAGAGAGAGATAGCATTTATCCCTCACTACTATGCTCATTTGTTGCCTCTTTTGTATCAATAGAAAAAAACTATAGATTATCTTAT
Organism: Candidatus Omnitrophota bacterium; assembly: GCA_018823915.1. GTDB lineage: Bacteria > Omnitrophota > Gorgyraeia > Duberdicusellales > 4484-171 > JAHJHM01. Next base: position 15,432 of record JAHJHM010000141.1, on the reverse strand, counting down.
GTGTTTAAGGAACGGCGTAGGGTGTGAAAGCTTGTAATAATATTAAATTATCTTAATGACGATAAAGAAGTTAATAAAAAAAGGCGGTAAAGTTTTTGTAAGTTTTGACCGGAGGGAAGAAAGAGAGCTTTGCCAATCGGTTTTAGTAGTTGAGGGAAGTTATCTTTTGCCATATGGATTTTCTTTAATCATCAGCGGGGTTAAGAAAAAATTTAGCAATGCCAATTTTACTGTGTTGACTTTTACCGATAAGAAAGAATTTCTTAAGAATAATTTTCCCGATGCGCGGATAGTTACGCCAGATGAAAACATTAAGATAAAGAGGTTCCAATTTTTCATTCAATTGATAAGGTTGCTATTACGTAAAGAGTTTGATTTCATTGCATTGTCGTCTTTAGATATTTTTCCGGTAATAATTTCTTTATTTTTTTCTCGATGTTCAGTGTTTCTTTGCAACCGCTGGCAGGAATGGTATCTTTTGAGATTAAGGACGGTGGGTGATTTGGTACGAAAGACAAAAAGCGTTGATAGACATTGCTGTCAAAGAAGACGGGGGGTAAAGGAAAGAATTAAAGCGTTAGGCAGGATGGTTGTAGTTTTGATGGGAATATCTGAGGAAGATATAAGCCAGCCGGTTCTGGTAGTGGACAACGGTTATACAGGCATTGACCATGTATCTACGGCTGTACGCCGGGCAGAAAAAACTTTTATAAATCCTAATATAACGATATTAACGTTTCCGGCGCGTAAACATTATTTTACCAAGATGTTTCCTCAAATGAAAATAGTTGTTGTAGATAAGCCCAACAAACGATATGGGCTGGCTCAAAGAATGATTGGGTTAAGAAAAGAGAAATTTTACCGGGTAGTATTGACTGCTTTGGATGTTTCTCCTATAGCAGCGGGGCTGTTATTTATGAGAAGAAGGGTTTTATTGTATAATAAGTGGCATCAGTGGTGGGGGTTAAGAGTGAAAACTCCATTTGGTTACATTAAGGGGTTTTTTAAGGGGTTGGCGATGATTCCTTTATGCGTATATTTATTGATTACCGCTAGTTTTATTTTAATTAGGAAATCTTTTCGTTTAGGGTTAAAAGAAAATTGGGGGTAGGGATGAAAGAGGTTGATGTCCGGCAATTTAGTTCAGATAAAATTTTAAAGCATTTGGATAGGGTTAATGAATGGTTAGAAGGGGGGAATCCTTCTCCTATTACTGTGGAGTTGGATGTGACCAATAGATGTAATCATAAGTGCCCGGAGTGTGTGGTTAATTATTTTAGAGTAGCGGATAGCAGTTTTTTACCTCTGCCCCTGGCTAAAAGTATTGTCGAACAGCTGGCGGATAAGGCTAAGGGAGTAATATTTACCGGAGGAGGGGAACCTCTTTGTTATCCTAACATTTTAGAAATAGTAAAATTGGCTAAGAATAAGGGGCTGGATTTAGGGTTTATCACCAACGGTTCCCTTCTTAATGATGAATCCGCCGAAATTATCCTGGAAAACTGTACCTGGATGAGAGTTTCTTTGGATGCCGGCTCTCCGGAGATTTTTAAATTAACCCACGGTATGGGTAGCGGTGAATTCAATAAGGTCGTTGATAATGTCGCTCTTTTAGTGAGAACAAAAAAGAAGTTAAATAGTAAATGCACTGTGGGGGTGGGGTTTCTCACTAGTGAGAAGAGTGTTTCTGATATGGTGAAATCGGCAGGTTTAATCAAACAATTGGGTGTTGATTATCTTCAGTTTAGGCCCCTGCAGATTCATCAGGGAGGTAAATTTGACTATCACTGGATTGATGTTCACGATAAAATAAAAGAATGTTTAAAATATTCCGGCAGTGGGTTTAAGGTTTTATTCTCTCAGCATAAATACGAGATGGCTCACGATTCTCAATATGGCCGCTATTACGGCAAGTGTTACGGCCATCAGTTTGCTACGGTAATAGCGGCTTCGGGAAAGATGTATATTTGCTGTCATCTGCGTGGATATGAGAAATATTGCCTAGGAGATTTAAGGGTAGATAGTTTTGAGGAGATTTGGAATTCTGAGCAAAGAAGAAAGGTTATTGAGAGTATAGATTTTAGCGATTGTATTCCTTTGTGCCGGGATAACACTTTTAATCAGATACTGTGGAATATTAAGCAGCCGCGGGAACATGTTAATTTTTTGTGAAAATGTTAGCAAAAGATATCAAATTTGATTGCCGCTATTTTGATGGCAGTAAGCCCTGTCAATTCAAAACTCTTTGTAAGGGTTGTAATTGCTATCAGCCTGAAGGTAAAAGAATCTTAATTATCAAGCTGGCTTCTGTGGGGGATGTTTTAAGAACGACTGTTTTATTACCCGCGTTAAAAGAAAAATATCCCCAAAGTTATGTAACTTGGTTGGTTAAAGAACCGGCTCAGGAGCTTCTGGAAACGAATCCCCATATCGGTCGAGTTTTGGTTTATTGTTTAGAATCGGTTTTATTATTACAAGTAGAAAAGTTTGATTTAGTTATTTCTTTAGACAAGGCTGTAGAAGCAGTTTCTCTGGCTAGTTTAATTGCGGCTAAAGAGAAATATGGTTTTGGCTTAAATAAGCAAGGCAAGATTTACCCTTTTAATAGGGAAGCAGAATATTCTTTCACCATTGGTTTAGATGATGAGTTAAAGTTTTTCAAAAATAAAAAGACTTATCAGGAAATGATTTTTGAGGTAGTTAAGCTCGGTTATGATAACGATGAGTATGAGTTAAAGTTAGCTCGCGAAGAGTTTGATTTTGCCGATAGATTTTTTAAGGAAAACAACTTAACTTCCGATGACGTAATCATTGGGATAAACACCGGAGCAGGTAAAATTTTTGCCAATAAGAATTTGGGGTCTACCCAGATAGTTGAGTTGATTGAGTTGCTGGATAAGAAGATAAAAGCAAAGATTCTTTTATTGGGCGGACCGGCAGAGAAAGAACTTAATGAGAGGGTAGTAAAAGAAGCGGGGTGTGAGATTGTAAATAGCGGCGGCCGGCATAGTCTTAAGCAATTTTCTGCCTTAGTGAATAAGTGCGCGATAGTTATTACTGCTGATACGTTATGTTTACATATTGCTATCGCTCTTAGGCGGCCGGTTGTGGCGTTATTTGGCCCAACTTGTCATCAGGAAATAGATTTGTATGATCGCGGCTGCAAAATACTTGCGGAGATAGACTGCGCGCCATGCTATAAACTCAGCTGCGAGAAGCACCCAAATTGTATGGATAGAATTAAGCCCGAAGACATCGTAAAGGCGGCAAAGGATCTCATCCAGGAAATGCAAAATGAGTGTGCCAAAATGCAAAATAGGATAAGAGAGAAAGAAACGAGGATTATTTTAAAAGTTAACAAGGCATGAGGGAAGTAGCAATCTCGGTGGTGATTCCGGTTAAGAATGGCCAAAGGTATTTAGATGAGGTATTAAAAGCAATTTTTTCTCAAGAAATTAAACGTGAATTTGAAGTTGTTATCGTTGACTCTGGTTCAACAGATAGAACTCTAGATATTATAGGGCAGTATCCAGTAAGATTTTATCAAATAAAAGAGAATGAGTTCAACCACGGCCTTACCCGTAACCTAGGGATATCTAAAGCGCAAGGTAAATATATAATACTGCTTACTGCCGATGCCATTGCCTATGATCAATGCTGGATGAGGAAACTCATAGAGCATCTGGAGAGAGATTCACGAGTTGCCGGCAGCTATTCCCGCCAAATTCCCCATAAAGATTCTCAGCCTTTATCTCGGATAAGAGTAAAGAATTCCTTAACTTTTTCTAAAGAGAGGAGAGAAAGCCAGATTAAAAAAAAAGAAGATTATTTCGCTTTGTCTCCTGAAGAAAAGCGTCGTTTCTGCAATTTCGATAACGTTTCTTCCTGCCTAAGAAAAGAAGTATGGAAGAAAGTTCCTTTTCCTAAGACAGATTTTGCCGAAGATTTAGAGTGGTCAAAGGCAGTTATTGAGGCAGGGCATAAAATTATTTATGAACCGGAATCTATCGTTTATCATTCCCATGATTTTTCTCTCCCAGAGTGGTATAGAAAAAACCGCATAAATTACAAAACACTTTATACCCTTTTTGGGATTGAGGTTATAAATAATTTTTCCCAACTGATAAAATTCTTTTTTATTTCTACCCTATGGGATATTTATTATCTTTGTAAAGATGCGCGGGGAGGTAAAGCTATTTTATCGAATATCTGGTTAATCCCTCTGCATTCTTTGTGGAGAGCATTAGGCCATTATAGAGGCGTTAATGAGGCTAAGAAGCGTTAAGCCTATACAAATGTTTCTGGTGGTAAATAAAAATAGATAGGCAAAAAAGAGATTATGAAAGTAGCTTTGATTCTCGCTCCTAATTGGTCAAGAACAAGGCCTCCCATTTCATTAGCGCTTCTTGCCGCTCAATTGCGCTTCCACAATCATACGGTTTTTTGTTTTGACTTAAACAATAAACTATACCATGCCTGTCGAGAGGAATATAGGGATAAGTGGGAGCAGAAGAATGATTTTCATTGGAAGAATGCGATTTTTGTTTCTACTTTTATTGCTGACCATCAAAAGATCATTAATCAATATGTTTCATTTATTCTTGATAGTGGCGTATCTTTAATTGGTTTTTCTGTTTATTTTCCTAATCAGATGATGAGTTTGGCAATCGCCAAGCTTATAAAAGCACGCGATAAAAATAAGATTATTATTTTCGGCGGGCCACAGGTAATTCCCTCTATAGGAGGCAGAGAGATTGTGCAGAATAAGGCAGTAGACGCAATTGTGATATATGAAGGCGATCAAACAATTGTAGAATTAGCGCGGCTTATTGAAGAGCGTGGATGTTTTTGCGGCTGTCCTGGGGTGATCGGCAAGAAAGATGGAAAGATAATTGATTTTGGGGAGCGGGAGCCAATAAGTAATCTTGATGCCTTGCCGTTTACTGACTTTAGTGATTATACTTTAACTGAGTATGAACATCATGATGAGCTTGGATTGCTTTTCAGTAGAGGGTGTATTAATAATTGTCTTTTTTGTGTTGGGAGACTTCCTTGGCAGCGGTACCGCTATCAGAGTGGTGATCGGATGTTTGCCGAATTAAAGCATCAGAAGGAATATTATCCCCAGGTACGTTTCTTTAGTTTTCATGATTGTTTAATGAATGGTAATATGGAAGCTCTTCAAAGATTCTGTCAATTGATTATTTCTGAAAAAGAGAAGGATAAGTTGAATGATATTAGTTGGTGGTGCCAAGCAGTGATACGGCCAGAGATGACATTTTCTTTGCTTGAACAAATGAAACAGGCAGGATGCCGGCAAATAAATTATGGTATTGAGTCTGGTTCTCAAAAAGTGATTAACCGGATAGGAAAAAATTTTTCTATTGCGATAGCGCATGAAGTATTAAAAGCTACCAAGAAAGCCGGGATACAAATCTCTACAACATTTATGTTTGGTTTCCCCGGAGAAGAACAGGATGATTTTGAACAGACGTTGCTGTTTTTAGAACAGCATCAGAAGGATATCGATGAGTTGATCCCTTCAGATGGGTTTTGTGCTATAGAAAGGATCTCGTTACTTTATAAGTATGCACACGAAAATGGGCTTTTTGCCAATCCTCACCCGTTTTACTGGAGGAGCCGGGATGGGAGGAATACCTATCTTGAGCGGTTCCGGCGGTTTGACGCTTTTTTACAGAAGGCTTTTTCTCTTCATGTGCCATTGGGCGGTTCATATGAGAAGAATGTTGAGAGTCGAGATGTATTTTTGAAAAATTATTACGATTATAAATATAGCGCTGCATTCAATATCTGCGGTAATTTAGTGGAGAAGAATTTAGATTCGGGGATGACTTATGTCTGGCAGATGCATCGTAATTGTAATTATACGTGTCCATATTGCAGCCTGACGCAGGAGAACAAACATGTTATCGACGGCTTGGTTTTAACGCCTGATGAGTGGGAGGTAAATTGGCGGCGCATCTTTGAACATTATGGTTCTGGGACCGTGGAGATAAGAGGAGGAGAACCGGTTCTCTATCCTCAGTTTTTTGAAATTGTAAAGAGAATTAGCGCGTTTCATGCATGCCGTATTCAAACAAACCTTTCTCAAGAGGTAAAAGAATTTGTTTCCAAGCTTAATCCTCAAAGAGTAGTTTTTAATTTGAGCTTTCATTTAGGACGGTCTAGTTTAGAGGCTTTTCTGGAAAAGGCCCTTTTGTTGAAAAAACAGGGGTTTTCTTTAGTAGTATATTATTTAGCCTATCCTCCTGGAATCAGCTCGATCCCTTATCTTAAAAGACGGTTTGCCGAGGTGGATTTACAATTGAAGATAACAGTGTTTTGGGGTAAATACAATAAAAAAGCTTATCCGGATAGTTACACCGAGGAAGAGCTAGATATATTAAAGCCTTATTTGGGCAGTAAAGAGAGGATTTGTTATAATTTAAAAGGGGAGAGCCCTAAAGGTAAATTATGCAATGCCGGGTATAAAAGGGTGGTGGTAAGAGAGGATGGGAAAGTAATAAGGTGTAGATATGCTCCGGAGGAAGAATTAGGTGATATTGGAAGCAGAGGTTTCCAGTTGTTTGATAAGCCTTTACCGTGCAATAAGGAGTTTTGTCCTTACAATGAGTTTGATAATGTATTTTAAACAGGGGAGAAAGGTTTTTTCCTTTTTAGGGAAGAATAAATTTCACTGGATGCTGTTAACAACTATTTTTTTATTTATATCTCTACCGTTATTTTCTCAAAGCCAGGAAAAAATTATAAATATTAGAGTGGATACAGAAGTAGTGATAAACGAAAATTTTTATGGTTTTGGTGCGGAAACTCTTCCTTGGTTGTGTACCAAAGAGAATAAGGCAGTCGGAGTTACTGAGGAAGATATTAAATTAAATTTAGAGCGGATTAGAAGTATGCACCTGCCATTTACGCGCATTTTTGTACCTTGGGAGACATGGAATCCTAGCATAGATTATAAGACATTTACCTGGGAAAGCGATGAAATGAAAAGTCTTTATAGAATGCTTGACCTTTACCAAGGAATGGGAACGGAGGTGATTGTCGTAACGGTTGACTGGCTTAAAAACCCCCCCTGGAGAAACGTAAAAGCAAGTGCTTATGCGGTTACTCAGCTTCTTAAGTATTTAGTCAAAGACAGAGGGTATAGTTGTATTCGCTATTGGACACTTACTAATGAACCGGAACTTACTTATGAATGGGAACAGTCAAAGAAAATCCCGTTTAAGAATTATGTTAACATTCATCGTTTAGTAAAGAAAAAGTTAAAAAAGAAACGATTGCCGATTAAAATTATTGCCTCTGATGAGGTGGCATGTTTAAGGTGGTTTAAGAAATCGGTAAGGTTATTATATAACACAGCGGATGTTTTTAGCTCTCATATTTATCCCTATCCTTATCAGATACCTTCTGTTTCGGATTTTTTTATGGAGCGGCGGGATATTATTAAGAAAACATCTTTATCCCCGAGATATATTCCCTTTTTCCTTGGTGAGTTTGGATTTCGCGGTTCTCAATTTGGAGCGTGCGTTAATAGCCTTATAGATGATTATGAATATGGGTTATATGCCGCTGATTTATGCATTAAAGCATTGAAATCAGGAGTAGATGCTGCATCTTTGTGGTGTTTGCATCAAGTTCGCTTGATTGACGAGATTAATCCGGAAGGCGGGCAAATGATGCGCATTGGGCTGTGGGCATTTAAAGACGAAGATTGGCAGCCGTTTCCCATATTCTACCTTTATCAGCTTTTTACACGATATATAAAATCCGGATCAAAAGTGTTAAAGACTGAAGTTATCCCCGCCGGTATATTAGAGGCTGCTTGTACTCAGTACCGGAATGGCTATTCTTTGTTTATCCTTAACAATACGGATAAAGAGCAGTCTTTTTTGATTAGCCCCCAGGATTTAAGTCCAGAGTTCAAAAAATACCTCTATAGTCCGTCGGAATTATCTTTAGTTAACGGGAATTCACTTAAGTTAGAAATAATAAAAATTAAAGATTGCTTAAAGGATAAAATACCTCCCAAAAGTGTAGCCTTATATACTAATCTTAAAGAATGAAATTTAAACTAAACAGAGGGCATTGGGTGCTAAGAAGATATAATTCTCTTTTTATTTTAGTTGTATTGCTTATTATCTATAACTCTTTTTTTTTAAACAAAGCCTTCCATATTGATGATCCCTTTACGATTGATATCGCCCGGGCAGTTAATAAGAATTTTCTTAATGTGCCGCAGGTATTCTTCTCTAACCCTATATTGTTAGGGTATTATTATGGCCCGATAATTAAATTATTTGGAGAAAGAGAAATAATCCTGCACATATTTTCTTTACCCTTTGCTTTATTAGCGATTGTGGCAATGTTTATTCTCTCGGTAAGGTTTACGAAAAAAGGTTTATTGCCCACCTTATTTTTAGTTATTTCCCCTGCTTTTCTTATTATGTCTCATAATATTATGTTAGACATCCCTTTGTTGAGTTTTTTCCTTGGCGCTCTTGCGGCATTTGTTTATGGGGTAGATAAAGATAATAATTTTTTATTATTCTTCTCAGGAATTTTAGCAGGAATGGCAATTCTAACGAAATACTCAGGACTTATGGTTTTACCACTTATGTTTATTTATGCCTGGTTGTTTTCTAAAAGACGCTGCGGGTTGTTTTTATTAATTCCTTTAGCAGTATTTTTTCTCTGGAATATACAGAACATTATATTTTATAAAAGATGTATCTTTCTTGGTGCTTTATTGTATAGGCTGAGATCGTTTTCTTTCCATGTAATTTTAGAGAGAATATTTGCTTCCCTATCTTTTATTAGCGGCACATCAATAGTTAGTTTGTTTTTGGCGGCTTTTTTTCTAAGAAAGAGAAACTGTATATTTTTATTTCTTTTATCTCTTCCCGTAAGTTTATGCCCATTTTTAATGAAGGGTTATTTTATTGATTATACTAATTGGTGTAAGCTTGCCTTATCCCTTTTTTTTGTTTTTTCTCTTTTTATAATTTTTATTCTTTTTAAGAATGGTTTAGCAGCTTTAATTAAAAAACCACGCGGGAAAGATAAAGATGATATATTTCTCTCTTTATGGTTTTTTCTCCTCTTGGGGTTTACTATTTTTATTCAATTTGTTGCCGCAAGATTTATTTTATTGTTATTTCCCCCGATGTTTCTACTTATTTATCGTGAGTTGAGCCGCCACAAGGTTTATTTTTTACCCAAGTTCAAAAAAATGATTTCATTTTCAATTATAATTACTGGGTTAATTTCTACTATTTTAGCTATTGGAGATTATCATTTTGCGGGAATTTATCGTGATTTTCCCAAGGTTATTAAAAAAATATCTCTTTCGGCTAACAAAAATATTTGTTCACCCTGCGATTTTTATGTTCCCTATAATGCTTGGGGATATGCTTATTATCTAACCAAGTATTTCCCTAGAGATCTTAAGGGGCTATTTTTTAATCTTGAGGGATGGCCTGAGGAGATGACAAAAGACGACATTGTTATCCTGCCGAGCGAACCAGTCCTTTCCGCAGTTGTAGGAGGGCAATGGGAGGAGAGATTTAAAAAGCTAACCCAGGAGATGATTTTGAGCCAGCGTTTTTGTTATAAGGGGAATGTAGCTTTGCATAATCGGAGGTTTCATACGGGATTTTATTCTCATGACTGGGGGCTTTTGCCTTTCTATGTTTCGTTAAGAAAAATCCCTCTGGAGACGTTTAATGTTTATGCTAAGCCCGAGTAAATTATCAGTGAACTACCCAAAGTAATTTCTACCGCAGAGAGGCTTGGGGGTGCAGAGCAAAAGGGTACAATATACCGAGGAAATATATAGGGAGTTATTCTGGGTTTATAAGGGACAGGGGCGGCTTTTCGACCCCTGTTATAATTAGACCAAACTAAATGAGAAAAAACTGCTATAATGAAAGCCTTAAAAAAGGAGGCCCGATGAAAAAGATTTTTGATAAGTGTAGTATTTTTGGCAAAAAAGTTTTGGCAAGACTTTCCATTGTAAAAGAATTGTTGTCTTTTTTATGGGAGAATAAGCTTTGGTGGATGATACCGATAGTTATTGTTTTCATTCTTTTAGGCGCGTTAATTTGGCTTACCCAATCTTCAGCAGTAGTCCCTTTTATCTACACTTTATTTTAGGAGAGAGAATTAGCGTAATAGCTAAATTACGAAAAGATTTACAATAACCACCAAAGATAATTTACAACAGACAAAAACAATAGTTAGAGTTCCTTCAGAAGTTTTTCTTGTCTCCAAGGAAGATTTTGTTTTCTTATGAAGATATTACAGGTAGCCCACAGTTTCCCCCCCTTTACTACAGCTGGTACAGAAATTTATACATACAATTTATCTTGCGAATTAGCCAGGAGACACAATCTGTTTGTTTTTCACAGGATAAATGACTTGGAGAAAGAGGAGTATGCTTTGGAGCATTACAGTTTGGATGGTTTCAAGGCGTGTACTATTAACAATACTTTTAGAAAGTATAAATCTTTTGAGGCTACTTATAAAAATGACGCAGTTGCCGAAAAATTTGGCTTTATTCTAGATCAAATCAAGCCGGACATAGTTCATGTTCAGCATTTGCTTTATTTGAGCACAAGAATTGTGGAAGAGATGGAGAAAAGGAATATTCCCATAGTTTTTACCCTTCACGATTACTGGTTAATTTGCCCCCAAGGACAATTGTTAAAAAATAATATGAAGATTTGCAACGGAGAGAACAATTCGGAATGCATGCAATGTATTGCCCATCAATTGAATATTAAAAAGAATGTTTTTAATACGTATTATTTCTTGAAAAAAATTATGCCGGAGGCGTTATTTCAGCTGATTAAAAATATCTATTTAACCTACGGCAAATTTTCTTTAAACAAAAAAATTAATTTAATAGAGGAAAGAATTACTTACATAAAGGGTATCTGCTCAAGGGTAGATTTGTTTATTTCTCCTTCACAATTTTTAAGGAAAAAATTTATTGAATTCGGTATACCACAAAACAAAATTATTTTTTCTCGATACGGATTTAATCTGGATAGTTTTAAAGATGTGAAGAAACAGCCGTCAGCAAAATTAAGATTTGGCTTTATTGGTAATTTACTACCGGCAAAGGGAGTGCACGTATTAATTAATGCCTTTAACAAAATTAAAGATGACAAGGCAGAATTAAGAATTTACGGGGAGGAAATTTCTTATAAGAGTAAGCTCGGGTGCTATCTATCTTCCATTAAAAAATTGGCAAAGAATAAAAATATCAAGTTTATGGGAGGATTTGATAATAGAAATGCTGTAAATGTTTTTAATGAAATAGATGTATTAATCGTTCCTTCAATATGGTATGAAAATTCACCTTTAGTTATCAAGGAAGCATTTGCCTGTAAAACTGCGGTTATTGCTTCAAGAACTGGCGGGATCCTCGAGCTGATAGAGGATGGCCGAAATGGATTTTTATTTGAGCCCAATAATGCCGATGATTTGTATAGAAAAATAAATTTGATTATAAAAAACCATTGTTCGATAGAGGAAATAAAACAGAACATTAAACCTCCCAAAAGTATAGAAGAGAATGCACAAGAGTTAGGAAATATTTATGAGGATTTGTTAAAGGATGTTAAGACATTTTAATCTTAGCATAATTATGCTAAGATTTAGCTGAATTTCTTTTTTCCCTGTACTTGTTCAGAGAAAATATCCTCTTGCCACAAAAACGATTCTTGGGTTGACTTTTTTTAGCTTTTCTCGCAAGAAAACGCATTTCTATATTTAAACGAAGCGATTTTCCTTATTGAAATGGCCAAAGAGATGCAAAGACCTTTTTTAGAAGTCAAGTTTAACTTAAAATGCCTTGTTTGGTAATGATGGGCAAGTATGGCCTCCTCCTAAGAAAATTATTGTCACACAGGGATAATTAAGGTAGAATTAAAATGTATGATGTAGCAAAAAGCTAAAAAATCCTGAAAATTCTAGACGAGACAAAAGTTTATCTACGATAGTTATTTTTTCATCGGGAGGTGGCGCAGTCTGGATTAGCGCACTTGAATGGGGTTCAAGGGGCCGCGGGTTCGAATCCCGCTCTCCCGACGTTGTTAATAACCTTTAGGGAATACTTACAAAAGAGGAGGGAAGATGGAGAAATATAATGGTTCAGAAAAAAGAAAGCACCCGCGGATAGGCGCTAATTTTATAGTCAATTACAGGGTTAAACAAGTTCCTAATAATTATGATCTTAGCCAAACAAAAGATGTTGGTCAGGGTGGTTCGCTTCTTACTACCAATAGAAAATTTGAGAAAGGGACAATATTGGCAGTAACCGTAAGGTTTCCTTACACTGTTGAAAAAGTAGAACTTACCGCGGAGGTAGTAGGTTCTGAGGAAGTAGCAAGAAATTTAGTCTACAATACCAGGGTTAAATTTCTTGATTTGGATAAGGAATTTTTTCAGGAACTTGGCAAATTTATCCAAGACCGCTTAAAAACAATTGCTGCTGATAAGCAAAGGAAAGCAAGATTAAACCTCAACGAGAATTAAAATGATAGTTAAAAAAATAGGGATAATTGGTTTAGGAAATGTGGGAGAGGAAACGGTTCGCTCCTTAAGGAAGCATTCTTCTTTAATTACACAGAGAACTTCTTTAAAAATAGAGATTAGAGGATTATGTGATAAAAAAAAGGAAAAAAGCAAAATAGCCTCCAAGTTTTCTTTGCCCTTTACCAGTTCGGCCTTTGAATTAATAAATGATCCTCAGATAGATATAATTGTGGAATTGATGGGAGGAATAACACCTGCCCGTACTTTTATCATTGAGGCTTTAAAAAAAGGCAAGAATGTTGTAACTGCCAATAAAGCCCTTTTGGCAGAATACGGAGAAGATATCTTTGCTGTGGCAAAGGAGAAGGGCAAGGTGGTTGGCTTCGAAGCTAGTGTTTGCGGAGCGATTCCCCTTATAAAGAGCATATCCGCGGGATTAGTAAGCTGTGAGATAAAAAAACTATATGGAATCCTTAATGGCACAACAAATTATATCCTTTATAAAATGGGAAAAGAGAAAATTGATTTTTTTTCTGCCCTTAGGGAAGCACAAAATAAAGGCTTGGCAGAAAAAAGGCCTTTTTTAGATATCGAAGGGATAGATTCCCTTCATAAGTTATGTATTTTAAGTTATCTTTGCTTTGGAGTGTGGCCAAATCATAGATTAGTATACACCGAGGGCATTTCTAAAATTTCCCTCCTCGATATCTTTTATACCCAGGAGTTAAACTACCGTATTAAACTTTTAGCGATTGCTAAAAAAGAAAAAAATATTCTTGATTTAAGGGTACACCCTACATTAATACCTGTAGGACATCCTTTAGCCGAAACCCCTTCAATCTACAATGCTGTATATCTTGATACGCATCCGGCAGGAGAACTCCTTTTTTATGGAGAAGGAGCAGGAGGGATATCGACCTCTTCTTCAGTCATTTCTGATATTGTAGGTATAGCCTTGAACTCCTTTACTCCTCCTTTTTACCAAGGTTCGCAAGTTTATAGCGTAAACGAGAAAGGAGCTTTAAAAAGAAAACAAGAGATTGTTTTCCAAAGCATAAAAGATGTTAAAACCCGATATTATATAAGATTTATTGCTCAGGATGAGCCGGGCGTTTTAACCAAAGTCTCCAAGATACTCGCTTCTTTAAATATCAGCATTGCTTCCGTAACTCAGAAGGAGAGGAAAAAGGGAAAATTTGTCCCCATTGTGATGATTACTCACCAAGCAGGAGAGGGTAATATAAGGAGAGCGCTTTGTAAGATAGATAAGCTTTCTGTGATTAAGAGCCCGTCTCAGGTAATAAGAATAGAAGATTTGTAGGCAATGAAGGAATACAAAGGTGTAATATATAGGTATAAAAAGTATCTTCCTGTAAGTAAGAATACCCCTGTAATAACCCTCTTAGAGGGTAATACCCCCTTAATTTATTCCCCTGAAATATCCAAGAATTTAGGTAAAAATTTTAAAGTTTACCTTAAGTACGAAGGGCTTAATCCTACCGGTTCGTTTAAAGATAGGGGGATGACTGTGGCTATTTCCAAGGCAAAAGAAGCGAAAGCTCAGGCCGTCATCTGCGCTTCTACAGGGAATACTTCCGCCTCAGCCGCCGCTTATGCAGTGAGGGCAAATTTAAAATGTATTGTGGTGATACCCCAAGGGGCAATTGCCTTAGGAAAATTAGCCCAGGCGCTTATCCATAATGCCCGAGTTGTTGCTATAAAGGGTAATTTTGATGATGCTCTTACGATAGTAAAAGAAATCTCCGCTAATTATCCCGTAACCTTGGTAAATTCTTTAAATCCTTACCGCATTGAAGGGCAAAAAACCGCGGCTTTTGAAATTTGTGATTTTCTAAGGCGTGCCCCTCATTTTCACTTTCTTCCCGTGGGTAATGCCGGTAATATTACTGCTTATTGGAAAGGGTATAAAGAGTATTATTCTTATAGAAAAATAACTTACTTTCCGCGTATGTTTGGTTTTCAGGCAAAAGGAGCCGCCCCCATTGTTAAAGGCTATCCCATAAAAAATCCCAAAACAGTAGCCACGGCTATTAAGATCGGTAATCCTGCGAGTTGGAAACAGGCTCTAGAGGCAAAAGAAGAGTCCAAAGGTATGATCGATGCGGTAAGTGATAGAGAAATAATTTGTGCTTATAAATTTTTGGCTAAGAAAGAGGGGATTTTTGTTGAGCCTGCTTCGGCCGCGGGAGTCGCGGGACTATTCAAACTAAAGGGAAGCGGATTTTTTAAGGAATTTAAAAACAAAGAAATAATCATTGCTTGTACTCTCACCGGCCATGGCCTTAAAGACCCCCAAGCCGCGATAAAAAGCGTTAAATCTCCGCCTGTAGTAAAACCAAACGCGAAAACTGTTTTAAAAACCGCAGGAATATAGCAATGCGCAAATAGAAAAACACGTGTCAAAATTTTGAGAGCTTTTTTGTATTGCGGTCAAATGCTCAATTAACCTAATTATGTTGTGGTTAAAAGGAGGTGCGTTGTGAAAAAAGAGAGAGAGAGTTAAAAACAAAAAAGAAATGGATTACTCCCCAGCTAATTGTGCTGGTAAAAGGAAAACCTGAGGAAGGAGTGCTAGCGAATTGTAAAGTGTGGACCACGGGTTATGCCCTGGATCGAGTGTTTAACAACGGCTGTATGAAAGATGTTATAGGCGGATTCACGTGTATGTCCTGCTTTAATATAGATGCCTCTTAACTAATCCTTTTCTGTAAATAGTCAGTAAAGTACGTTTTATTGCAAAATGCAAATTGCAAAGTGAAAAATGCAAAATAAACTTAAAAGAAATAGAAGAAATAATAGAGATTATTGCAAAATTAGTAATTACGGCAAAGAAAAATAAATAATTTT
>JAHJHM010000010.1 GCA_018823915.1 Candidatus Omnitrophota bacterium | reverse complement strand
CGTAAATATTCACTGAACCCCGTCTAAATTCTTTTAAATATCCAGTGAATATTCAATGCAAAATGCAAATTGTAAATTGTAAAAGTTAAAATTAAACACTTACATACTAAACTCATATCTTTTACTTTTGCATTTTTCACTTTGCAGTTTGCAATAAAATATACTTTACTGACTATTTACTTCCTCCTCTAATTCTCCTCCTCGAACAAACAAAGTTCTCTTTGTTCTCTTTGCCAACTCCAAATTATGTGTAACTAATACTATCGTCACCCCCTGCCCGTTCAATTCCTCTAGGAGCTCACAAACCCGCTCCTGGGAATCTTTATCCAAATTTCCTGTAGGCTCATCGCATAATATTATTTGAGGTTCATTTACTAAAGCGCGGGCAATCGCCACTTTTTGTCTTTCTCCCCCGCTTAATTGCGAGGGGAAAAAATGCTTTCTTGCTTCTATCCCTAGATATTCTAACAAGATTTGGGCTTTTTTTAAAGAAGATTTTCTTCTTTTCAAAAAAGATGCTAAAGCAACGTTCTCTAAAACATTCAATTCTTCAATAAGATGGTAGAACTGGAATACAAAACCAATAGATTTATTTCTCCATAAAGACAACTGGTTATTTTTCATCTTATAGATATCCCTTCCTTTAAAAATTACTTTACCCTCATCAGGGGACTCTAACCCTCCCATAATATGAAGAAGGGTTGACTTTCCTGCTCCTGAAGGCCCTACGATACTTAGGTAATCTCCAGTGAACAATGACAAAGATACATCGGCAATGGCGGAAAATTTTTCTCTGCCATTATGATAAATCTTTGTTAAAGAAGCTACCTCTAATAACTTATCCATATTACATTTATTAAATCTTAAATGACCTATATCTGGACATCGTGAACTTTACAATTCGTTCTTTGACAAAACTCTAAACACCAAACTCTAAATCCCAATATTCAAAACAAGTTTTGAGTTTTTAGCAATTTGAGTTTTGAGTTTATTTAGGGTTTCGGATTTAGGGTTTAGGGTTTTATTCATATTATTCATAGCGTAACGCCTCACAAGGAGATAAACGGGCTGCCCGTAACGCGGGAAATAAGCTGGAAACAAAAGAAATGCAAAGCGCTAACGCACCAATTAAAATAATATCTCCATAATTTACCGCTACAGGGAGATATTCAGTAAAAAAAATCTCCTGGGGCAACCTTATAAAAGGGTATTTTTCTAAGATAAGACAAATCCCCAGCCCTAAACAAGTACCGAAAATTACCCCAATAAATCCCAAGATCACACCCTGTAAAGTAAAAATAGTTAGAATCTTCCTGTTGGTAAAACCGATTGATTTTAAAATTCCTATTTCCTTAGTTTTCTCTACCACTTTTACTGTTGATGTAGCAAAAATACTAAAAGAAGCAACGAGAATGATCAAACTCAAAATAATAAACATGGCAATTTTTTCCAATTTCAATGTAGCAAACAAAGCCTCGTTCTGTTCTATCCATGTAAAAACAAATAAACCTTCAGGAAAAGCCTGCTTGATTTTTTGCTTTATTTTATCCGCGTAAAAAGGTTCCTTTATCCTCACTCCTAAAAAAAATTGACAATGAGGAGACAATTCCTTTGTTTTTTCTAAATCACCAATAAGATAATAATTATCAATATCGTAAAGGCCTGTACTAAAAAATCCTCTTATTTTTTCCTCCTGCAGCCTCAGCTTTTTCTCTAAAGGATAAAACTCTATTCTTTCTCCAAGGTTAAATTTTCTTCGTAAGCCTTCCCCGGCAAAAAAACCTTCATTATTAAAATCGCTCTTGACATATTGATAGAAAAAATCTAATTCGCTCTTTTCACTAAAGTCAATTCCTTTAACTACCAAAGGAATAATAGCATCATCGAATTTAGCAAAAATTTGTGTTTGTAGAGACAAAGATGCAATTTCTACTTCTTCCCATTGTTTTATAACTTCCTTGGCGCGATACAAAGAATCATCTTCTGCCGCTTCTATGGTCAAGTGATATTTAAACCTCATTATTCTTTCCATAAGGCCGCCGTCAATCCCATTGACTATAGAAATTGCCACAATTACCGTAGCTACCCCTATAACCACTCCCAGGCAGGAAATAACACCGATAAAAGAAATATGCTTTGCTCTTCCCCGAAAAAGATAACGCCGCGCTAAATACAGTTCAATCATCTTTTAACACTGATTTACGCTGATATCGGTACTGAATTACACTAATATTTATCCGCGTTCATCAATATCCTCTAATCCGTGTGCATCCACATCCTGTAAGGGTTTAAGGAGAGGAAAAAGGATTACATCTTTTATTGAGGGTTGATTGAGGAAAATCATTACCAACCGGTCTATACCTATTCCTAAGCCAGCGGCAGGAGGCATCCCGTATTGTAAACTTAGGAGAAAACTTCTATCTATTTCCTTGGGAAGTTCTTCCTCTATCTCCAATTGGCGCTTAAATCTTTCCTCCTGTTCTATGGGGTCATTTAACTCTGAATAAGCATTGGCGACTTCCATGCCCGCGACAAATAGCTCAAACCTCTCAGCAATATAAGGATTATCTTTCTTTTTTTTAGCTAAAGGAGACATCCAGGTAAAAAAGTCAACAATAAAAACTGGTTTTTCCTTTGGGTAATATTTCTCAATCAACTCTTCACATAATTTTAGAATTTGCGTGCGGGTTAATCCTTTAGAAGTTAAATTTAATCTCTGAGAAATTTTTTCTAAAACTATATCCGGGGAATCACTGCATTCTACTGCGAATTCTTTCTTGATGACTTGGGCGAAAGAAATTCTTCCCCATGGAGGAGTTAAATCTATTTTTCTTCCTTGATATTCCAAAATTAAAGAAAGACCTAACTGCTCAGCTAAGTGAGAGAATAAATCCTCGCACGCCTTCATCATATACTCATAATCCTGATAAGCGCAATAAGCTTCAAGCATAGTAAATTCAGGGGAATGCCTCCTGGATTCGCCTTCATTGCGGAAACTCCTATTTATCTCATAAATTTTTTCCAGCCCCCCCACCAAAAGGCGCTTAAGATAAAGTTCGGGAGCTACTCTTAAATAAACATCGCAGTCAGTGGCATTATGGTGAGTAATAAAAGGAGCCCCCGCGGCTCCTCCGGCAATAGGATGAAGCATAGGGGTTTCTACCTCAGTATAATTGGCGCGGTTAAAAAATGACCGTATACAGGAAATTATCTGGGAACGTTTCACAAAGACTTCTCTCACTTCGGGATTAGCAATCAAATCAAGGCAACGCTGCCGGTATCTAATTTCTACATTCTTAAGCCCATGCCATTTCTCAGGCAAAGGACGTAACGCTTTGGAAAGGAGTTTAAGCTCATTTAAGAAAACTGTTGGCTCGCCGGTTCTGGTTTTAAATAGCTCACCTCCTACGCCAACAATATCCCCGACATCTAACTCTTTAAATAACTGGTAGCCGGCACCTAATCTATCCAGTTGAGCATACACCTGCAGTTTCCCGCTATAATCGCTTATATGAGCAAACCCGGACTTTCCGTGTTCCCGCTTAGAAATTAATCTTCCCGCGAGTTTTACCTCTTTAGTCTCTTTAAATTCTTGTAAGATTTCTTTTATAGACAAAGGCTTAGGATATTTCCTTTCTAAAAAAGGGTCACCAAATTCAGCGCTAATTTTCTTTAATTTTTCTAAATATTCCATATATGAAGTTTATCACGAAAAAAGGGAGAAGGGAAGGGAAAAAATAGAATGGGTTAATGCTGGATATCTCGGCTTATTTTATTTTTTTAAATACTGCTTTAAGTCTTTATAAAAATCTTCGTGGCCTCCTACAGCCACGAAGATAATTTCTTTTTTATCCTTATCTACTTGGTAAGCTAATAAAATCCGTTGATCAAATGACTTAAATTTATATACTCGTACCCCTTTAAGGCCGCCTTTTTTTCCTCACCTAATGAAGGATTAGTGGCTATCTCGTCTTCTACTTTATTTAATTTTTTCATAGAATCTCTTCGTAGTAAGAAAGGGCGGGGTTCATCTTTGAGCTAATTAGAGAAGTAATTAAGTGACGTGTCCCCGGAATTAAAAAAGGTCGCTGTTCCCTTTTTACTGACATATACTGGGAAAATTACTTGACTTTTTCAGAGTATAGGTTATACTTTCAGTATGTATAACAGGGCTATTTACAAAGAGCTGTGGGATGAATTGTCTGCGGATAAACCGCTGATTATGCTGGCTGGTCCGCGTCAGTCTGGCAAAACTACCTTTGCGCGGAATATAGTGGGAAAAGATTTTTCCGATACTATTTATTTTAATTGGGATCTGGACAAGGATAAAAGGCGGCTTATTGCCGACCCAATTTTCTTTTCCAAAGAACCCCGCAGCAACGCATCATCACAGCCCCTTGTTATTTTGGATGAAATCCATAAATACCGCGATTGGAAGAATTATCTTAAAGGAATTTACGACCAGTTTTCATCAGAGTATCAATTTCTAATTGCGGGTAGTGGCCGGTTAGAGTTTTCCCGAAAATCAGGGGATTCGTTAGCTGGCCGTTTCTTAAAGTTTCATATCTTTCCTTTTACGCTGGCTGAACTTTCAAGCCATCGGAAGATATTGAAAGATTTTAAGGATAATCCTCTGGAGATGGGGCATGATACTTCGGCCGGAGAAACAGCAAAGGTCTTCCAGTCTCTTTGGGAGCTGAGCGGTTTTCCGGAGCCTTTTACGAAGGGGAAAAAGACTTTTTGGTCAACGTGGTCT
>JAHJHM010000140.1 GCA_018823915.1 Candidatus Omnitrophota bacterium | reverse complement strand
GGAAATTCACTGCTGCAAAGAACGATTGTCGCAGCGCGCCGCAAAAAAAGAAAGATAGTCACCACGAAATGAAAAGTCATAGAAAGAATCCAAATTATTATATCTTCAGAAGTAATTTTCAATCCTTTATTGGCAGCATCTGTCCTCTGAATGATAGATTCGTGAGAAAGCACAACCCCTTTATTGATGCCGGTGGTCCCGGAGGAAAAGCGAATAAACGCGGGATTTATAGTATAATACTCTGCCGAAATTTGCTCTCCAAGTAAACGATGATATAAGAAAAATTCTTTTTTCCCCGTATAATTAAATAGAATCTGTTTAGTGTTATCCTGGAAATGTATCGGCCTTTCAGAAATTAAATAATTTATACTCATTTTCTCTATTATAGTATTAATCTCATCTCTCGAGGAGGAAGGAAATACCGGAACAATCACTGCGCTTATCGATAGGACAGCTAAATTTATAACAATGTAATCTATGCTATCACCACACAACAATGCTACCCGTTGTGCCGGCCTAATCCCACAAGCTTTTAATTCGGCCGCGAGCCCATCTATAGCCGCGAATAGTTCAGCATAAGAAATTTGATTATTGCCGTCAATGATGGCAGATTTATCTAGATAATTACTTGTCTCGCCCCTTATTACATCAACAATATTCATAGATTAGCCTTTTCCAAACAATACCGCGCAGCAGCAAAACCAGCTTGTTCGCCTAGCGCCATACATGTTCCCATGACTCGAGTAGACCCCAGAGCTTCATGCGATACAGAGATACATCTGCCGGCACAATAAAGATTTACGATATCTTTTGCTTTGAGGCAACGAAGGGGAATTTGATAATAATCACCGGGCTTAAGATATTGATATTGCGGGCCTTTTTTTTGATCCCATAGTTCAATCGGCCAGGCATTTTTTACCACCCCATCAGGAAATTTGCGTGCTTTTATGACATCATCCGCGCTTAAGCTATATTCTCCGCGAACCCTTACGCCCTCACGATTAAGTACTTCAGAGGACATCTCTGTAATACGAGAGCCTCTAAATGACGACAATGCTGAAACTAGATAGCGGTGCGTTTCGCGCGCATCGCTCTTTGCGCAGGCAACACTATTTATACTTTCTGTGGGAGTAATGCTAAGTTTAAAAATCCCCTCATTAGCAGCATCACTGGGGAAAAAAGTGGTAAATTTTAAATAAGCCGGCAATTTCTTTTCCCTAATCGCCTGCTTTAGATAATAGGGAACCTTTATGGATATCATATCATCACCCGTAGATAACCCTTTAACCCGAAAGCTATAGCTGGAAAGTTGACGTTGTTTAAGCGGGGTTAGTCGATATCCCGCGCCGCTTAAACGAATAATAACTCCTTCACCGCTGCAATCAAGAACAACTTTAGGTATGATATCAATAGTACCCTTGGGGCTGCGCACACTTACCACCTTAATACGATTCTTATCTGTTTTCACTAAAAATCCGCGGGAATTATATAAAACTTTAAGATGACTCCTCCTATAAATTAAAGAGTGAAAAACAGCCTTAAGATCCTTAGTTAGAAACGGCAGAACGTATACTTTACCGATACGCGTAATTGTTATCTCCGGCGCCAAGGCCTGTAAGCGAGATGAAACCTCCCTAACTATCCCCGCGTTCAATGTGTCCTTAGGTTTCTGCTTACTATTGATATAGAGGCCGCAGATAAAGCGGTGTAATCCGGCCACAGCACTTCCTCCCGGAAAGCTGTTTTTTTCAATCAAAAGAGTGTCAGCGCCGCGACCGGACGCGCTAACTGCCGCGGCTATACCGGAACTCCCGCCGCCAACAACTAATACTTCACATTCTCTTTTAGTATTCTTCACTGTGTACTCAAATAAGACCGTATATCCGCTGCGACCGTACTTAGCTCATCCTCCTCTAAAACTCCATCAATATAAGAGATAACGACATTTAACCTCCCCTGAAACTGATTAAAAAATATTCCTAATCCTGGCGGTACTGGGGACCGCGGCATATGGAAAATATTAAGCACATCTTTCTGCATAAATTCCGAAAAGCCATAGGCAGTTTCCCCGACATAAGAAAAACAAAAAGAAGCAATCTCCCCTTGTAACGGTAGATGCATAAGACGCGCCAGAACCGACAGAGGAAGAATTCTCATCAAGAAACTTGCCTTTTTGAAATCTTGCAGTAATCCTGACTTTACCTGATCATACATTTGCTTTTTAATCGATTCTAAGAGCTTTGAAAAATTACTGGCTTCCATAGGGGTTATTCGAAATATAAAAAAAGAAACATGATTAAAAAACACTTCCTGTCGCACTTTTTCCGGTGGGCGCATGTCGATAGAAACAGGAATTACATAATCGCCGGCATGTATTCGGCGCTTGAAGAAAACATTCTGTAGCGCCCGCATGGTAACTGCTAAGGTATAAGGCATAAGCATCAAATATCCGGCTTTTGTATAAGCGCGTTCAATGATGCCGGCTGTCTCCTGTTTATTAAAAGAGATCAATTTAAATTTGCATTTTTTCTTTTCGCGCGCGGACGGTAAAGGCAGAACCGGAGGTGTATTCTTAGCCAAACTCAAAAATGCACGATTTACCTGTCTACCGGCCTTAAATTTTTCACGCCACCGATTTAGATGCGCTGGCCGGCTAAAAGAGATGTTTTCAAAATGATCTTCCGGCTCTTGCTGCTCCTGTTGAAACATACCTAAAAATGCTTCCGCTCCTCGGGCATCCAGCAGGCGATGGTCAAATGTCATAGCCACAAAATTTCTGTCTTTAGCGCGTACCAGATGAAATACGAGATGCTCCCGAACAGTATCAAAGGAGAGGTTTATTTCCTGCCCCAATCTTGAAAAAATTTGAGGATATGCAGCCCTGTCACCAAGTTCATGAATCTTTAATTTTGGGGAAATAGTAGTTTTCGGATAGACCTTCCAATAAGGGGCAAAATTATAGTCTCTCGCCGGCCGGCCATTAGTAACCGGATAGTGCTTAATAAACCTAACTAAACGCTCTCTAAGGTCGTCCTGCGGCGGGAAACCGTCTAATTCCAAAACAATCTGAGAAACATTCCCCACACCGGTTGCCTTTTTACTAGCATAGTCAAGAGCATGGATAATCCAATCTATGCCGGTTAAATACCGCTTATTTTTTTGTAAAAACATTATCCTTTAATTGGCCTTACTGATACATGCGGATAAAGAACGGATGCTCTGAAAATCTTCTCGAGTCAATCCAGATTCCATCAACTTTAAGTTGAATTCCTTTTCAATAAAAACCAAAAGCTCCACAAAACTCAGAGAATCAACTCCCAGTGTATGTAATGGCACATCCGGTACGATTTCAGCGGTATCTGTGGATAAAATTGTCGCGACCTCACGAATTAATATTTCTTCAATATCTTTAGCAAGCATCTCTTTTTTATTCCCTATTTCTACTACTTTTCTAACTCGATTATCGCTTTCTTGAGTCCACAATTATACTTAACACAGTAAATTTTATCTATTACGGCTGCTTGGCTTGCTGTACACAAATTGGCAGAATGAGGGTTATCTACTACAGGCGAAGCGTAACGAATTTGACCCTTCAACATAAGCGCGGCGGCGGCGCAGCTAAAACTACTACCGGTCATCATACTGCCGAATATCGGTGTATATGCTCCGATTAAAATTCCTGAAGCCGCTATGCCCTTATATCTGCTTTCATCTTCGCTCATACCGTCAGCATCAAAAATATAAATATCCGGTTCATCTTCTTTATGATCTGAAGCACTTACGCAGGCTCTGGATACTTTACAATAATTATTCGGATAATCTTTACCTCGGATTAAGAAAAAGGCACTTCCTTCTCCGGGAACTGCGAGTGGAGTTTCCGAAAACTGAAACGGCCGAATTTTACCATCTTCAGCAATTCGTAGCTTACGACTACAAATATACCCCATTACTTTAGCATACTCATCGACGCTACCCACTAAAACATTTTCACACCTTTTTTCTTTTAACCAGGATTGGGCTAAAATAAGCGCCTGATGAAATGAAAAAGCAAACTGGGTCAAGGTTAATGTTGGGCCATGGCTATCTAAAACCGCTGCGATATAAGAACCAACCGCATTATGGACAGAATTAGAAAATGTAGTCGGAGAAACATTGCTATCTCCATATTCAAGAATATCATCTAGAAAACGAAAAGTTGTAGCGTGGGCTCCGAATGCAGTTGCTACAATAATGCCCAACGACGATTTTATTTCATCAAGATTAATTTTGCTGTCTGCTATAGCATCCCAAGCTGCCAAAACTGCCATCTTGCTAAGTCGATCGGCACGGCGTACTTTCTTTAAAACTATTTTGTCAGTTAGGCTCTCCGGGCTCACGCAATAAGCCGGTAATGGGCGATCGCGAAAGGGAGTTTCCTTTAATGAAGGGGGGCTCCACCCTTTTTCTAATGTTTGCCTGTAGCTGTCTATTCCCCGTCCCCGCGCGAAAACAATTCCTATTCCACCAATATTCATATCTTATTAGGGGGACACCATACTTAATTATTCCTTTTTGGCCCTGGCTTCTTCTTTTTTAAATCCCTTCCGAGGAGTTTTTCTATTTTTTCAATAAATTCTATTCCACCTAATGGCCTTCCTGTATTTGAATGTTTTTGCAAAATATCTACATCTTTTTGCTTATCTTCTTGCGACAAATATACTGACCAATCTTTTATTTCTGAAATTAAAAAATGGTCGGAAAGTAATTTATCCTTTCCTTTCTGCACATGCGTTCGTGCGCTGGACCAGCGATAATTTTCTGCACGGTTAACTATTTTAGCTCTAACTGGATTACGCTCAACATAGCGTAATGCCGCATAAAGATGTTTTTCGTCTAAAACATAGGACATAAACCTCCCTTGCCATAGATGTCCTTGCCATTTTTCGCGGGAATTAATCATACATGTATATCTTTTATGAGCTTCTCCTATCCCAAGCGCTAAACTTTCTTCTCTTTCAGGAACTGCAATTAAATGCACATGATTATCCATTAAGCAATATCCCCAAAACGATATTCCTGCTCCTTTAGCATAAGTATGCAGGTAATCAATGTAAGCTATTTTATCTTTATCACTGAAAAATACATCTTGCCTGCGATTACCACGCTGGACTATATGATGAGGATATCCCGGAACTACTAAACGAGCTATTCTTGGCATGTGTCTAATATAACAAATTTGTTACTTCTTTTCAATAATTAAGTATGGTGTCCCCTTTTCTCAATAACAAGCGCGGAGTTGTTGCCGCCAAAGGCTAATGATGTCGAGACTGCAAAATTTCCCGAAAGAGTAGTTTTCTTCATAATTGGAGCTATGGATATAGTGCTATCCTGATTTTTAAATCCAATACTAGCTGGTATCCATTTCTTTCTAAGAGCGGCTGCGGTAAAGGCAGCTTCCAGGCCGCCTGCGGCACCAAGGGTATGGCCGGTAAAACCTTTTGTGGAAAGAAAAGTTAAATCCGGCCCAAAAACGCGATTCAAAACTTTCCCTTCTATTTTATCGTTATCCTGAGTTGCCGTACCGTGGGCATTAACAAAGCACACATCTCCTGGAGCAATATCTGCTTCGGATAAAGCTCTCCTCAACGCAGCTTCTAACCCCACACCTTCAGGGTGAGGAGCAGTAAGATGGTAGGCATCACTAGCCAACCCGTATCCGCATAAAAATAAATCCGAATTTCTGCCCCTTTGACGGGCAACCGGCTCTGCTTCAAGAACTAAAATACCTGCCCCTTCTCCAAGATTCAATCCCTTCCGATCCCGATCAAAAGGGGCACAGAGTGAATCGCTAAGGACACCTAGGGACGCGAATCCGCAGAAGGGAATAAGATTCAATTCATCCGCGCCGCCGGCAATGGCAATATCACAAAGCCCGTTTCTCAACCAGGATAATGCTACTCCAATAGCGTCAGTACCTGAGGAACAAGCATTAACTACAGTCGCGAATGGTCCGCTTGCTTTAATCTTACGGCCTACAGCCTCAGAAAGATTTCCTTTCAGGAATCGGTCAACAGAATTTATTGATACATTTTTCCCGCTGCGGTATGCGCGATAAAACTCAAGGTCATTTAGCTGACTTGCTACAGTAGTCCCCAGACATACCCCTACTTTAAACTCCTGAAGGTCATTTTGCAACTCAGCATCATCTATCGCCTCTCTTACTGCGCGCAAAGCAAGATTTAGAGTGCGCATCCCCTTATCGTATTTTCCCACATCAACACCTTTTATTTCAAAAACCGGGTAGGTTAAAGTTGTCGAAAAAAGAGAAACCGAACCGAGATTGCTTCTTTCATGCCAAAAAGCATCTAAAGTTTCGCTGAGATTATTTCCCGCGGCAGAAATTGCGCCTATACCTGTTATTGCTACACGCCTCATATATATTTTGCGTTTGAGAAAATCCTATTGTTTTTTATTTTCTAATATATACCTCGCTAACGTATCAACTGAGTAGAATATTTTTTTACCCAGATTCATATCCTTTACTTCTAAACCGAAATTACGCTGCAGCAAAACAACAATTTCTACAGCATCTAACGAATCTAAACCGAGCCCTTCTCCAAAAAGAACTTCATCATCCTTGATTTCCTCTGGTTTTATATCCTCCAACGACAAACTATCTACCAATAATTCTTTTAGCTCCTTGCGCAAATCCGCTAATTCTTTCTCTTTATTTTCTTCCATAGATTCTCCTCCTCGTTACATATTAAGGGGACACCACACTTAATTATCATACTTAGCGAACTATTTTTGATATGTGTTTAATATAGCAAATTTGTTACTCCTTCTCAATAATTAAGTGTGGTGTCCCCTTTTATTCCATACATCATGAAATAAAAAGCACTGATAGGGATATTCTTGCACGTATTTATCTAAAATCCCGGCAAATTCCTGGACATATTTTCTTAATTGCTCCCGCTTGATGCCTTGCCCTTCATAGCGCGGATATAAAACATGCGATACATCTACAATATATCTACACCAGGATAATTTCGCAGATAATAGTATTATTATAGGGCACTTACTACTTGCGGCAATACTAAAGGCTCCAAAAGGAAAATAGGCTTTATTCTCTAGAAAAGAAATACCCAACGCATCAAATCCGTATCTACGGTCACCCATTATCGATACAATATTACCCTCTCCTAATGCCTTCATTACCTCTAAGGTACCACCCAAATATTGCTCAGGGGAGATAATTTTAATATGGCTTTGTTCAGGGCTGATATTTAATGAGCTCTGCACTGCAGGGTTATCTTCCGGCCGCATAAGAAGATACACTGTCCGGTTTAATTCTTTCAAAGTAGTCATGGCCACTTGCCAATTTCCAACATGAGCAGTTAATAAAATTATCCCCTGCTTGGAATCACCAAGCAACGCCTTAAGTTTTTCATACCCTTTTAGCTGAATATCAAAAACTTTCGCCCCAGTGATGGCGGCATAACGATCAAGCAGCTGTTTTCCCTGATTTATAAATAAACGATATACATGCAAGCGCCTTTTTAAAAACCCGCCTTTTCGAAACCTCTTATTCACATATGCCAAGGCAGCCGAAACCGCTAACCGGTCAAAAAACAAGTAATGCAGGCAGACAAAATATAATAATCCATACGCTCCTTTTAATCCAAACAGGCGCAAGGAAACCTTAAAAAACCAAAAACCCAGAGCATTCCCTCTTTTCTTTACTGCAATTTTTCTTGTCAGTTCAGCTGCTTGCATAATCTACTGATCGTTTTTGTAAACTCCGTGCGGAATAAAATACAATTATTCCTACAGTCACAGCCATAATAGGCGCAACGATAAGCGAACCTAATAGCCATTCAAATACGCGATCGGGTAATTGGCCAAAAACTACACGCAAAGAAACATCAGTCAACCATCTGCCATAACGCATGAAATGGCCTATTTCGATACAAACAACTGGCACAAAAGGCGGCATACACAAATTCTGGATACTTACTGCCATCACTTTATTTAAATGCAGGCGTGTAGTTACATAAATAATCACCAAGGTGTGAACTGAAAGCAAGGGCAATACAGCAAGAAAGATGCCTACACCAGCTGAAACCGCTAACCCAGCCGGAGTCGCGTTTTCTTTTAATAAAGCCTTTAAGGCTTTTATTGGATGGCGTAAGATGTTTGGTTTAAAATAATCTTTAGTGTCAGCTATTAGCCTATGGCAAGGCCAAGGCAGAAGCCGCCTTCCTACTAAGCGAGCATGCATGCAAGAAATACGAAAATTATCAACAACCGGCCTAAAATTGGAAATGCGCTTCTGCGGTTGGGGATACCAGACATCAACGGAAATCGCCTTTAGCCCTAAGCCGGCCCAAGCTGCTCGGGCTAAAACTTCAGTCTCAAAATCATAGCCAAAACCGCTTAATGCTATTCTAGAAATATATTCTACGGGATAGCACCGAAAGCCGCTCTGACAATCATCAATTGAGAGTCCGGTTTCAATACGTAACCAGAAATTAGCCAGCTTTCTGCCAAAACGGCTTTTACCAGGAATATTTTCGCTATTAAATTTTCTACATCCAACCAAAACGGACGTATAGTTATCCTCCAGTAGGGGAATAAATTTTTCTATATCCCGCGGATAATGTTGTCCGTCAGCATCAATCGTAATCATGAAATGTCCACCCTGACTCTTAATATATTGCAAAGCAGTAAGAATCGCTTTGCCTTTACCCTGATTTTTTTGGTGCTTAAGCACAGTAATGTCACTACCCAGAAATAAGGCTGAAACATCTGTGTCGGTACTGCCGTCATCAACAACAACGATATGCTGCAATAGGCGGCGGCATTGGAGGGCAACATTCTTTACTGTCTCCTTATTATTAAAAACCGGGACAACGCACCAGATATGGTCTGTACGAAAATTATCGGCTTTCTGCATGTTTTTTTCTATTTCGTTTTGCCGCCCCAGGAATAAGCATGTTCCACAATGACCCTGAATAGCCCAGCTTATGAAGAAACTGCAAACTGTTATCTAAAGCGTCAGGAGGAAAAACACAATGTCTTATGCCGGAAAAGGCATCGGTCAATGTTTGCTCTAACCACCTCTTATCAATACCGGGAGTGATATAGTAAGCCGAGTCAAGCAGATTTTGGCCATCTGATATAATCTTCTGCTTAAGGGCCAAATCATAAAGCTTAGTGCCGGGAAGAATACGTATCCCCATAAATATAAAAGAAACTGTCTTTTTAAGATTTTTTATATTCTCTATTCCTTGGTAAATAGTTTCTTTCCTCTCGCCGGGACAACCAAACATAAAATAATGTGCCGTGGCAACTCCATGGCTATTAAACAGTTCGTTGGTACGGATGACATCCTCAAACAAGAAACCTTTTCCTAACTGCTTTAGGGCTATATCGCTGGCGGCATCTGCCCCCATTTCCGCGGCTTTTAAGCCCGTTTGCTTCATCAATAGGATTGTTTCTGAATCTAGGCCATCAGGTTTAAAAAAAGCGCACCAGGGAGTATTTATCTTTCTTGCCTTCATCTGACTAACCACATCAAGGTAATATCCCTCATCATCATTGAATACTGAATCGGTAAAAAAAATATACTTTGCTTTGTGCTCGTTTACAAGCACCTCAATATCGCCAACAACATCTTTAGGATTTCTCGGCCGGATATTTGTTCCTTCCAGTAAAGGGTAAGTGCAGTAAACACACCGGTGGCCGCATCCACGCTTTGTCTGCAAAGAAGCAACGTTACCGCTTTTTAAATAAAAATCCATAAGCCTTTGATCGTAATGCGCCGAAGGAATCCGGCCACCTGCCAATCTATGCGAGGCATTAATGAGCCTTTCCTTAGGATATATATCTTTCGCCGCATTATTAACAAAATCAACCATTGCCACCTCTCCCTCTCCAATTATGCCATAATCAGCACCTACTTCTTCCAGAATTTCCCGCGGCATAATAGAAAACCCCGACCCTCCCAAGACTACCGGTCTGGGAGAAACCTTTTTTATCTTTGCGACAATATCCTTAACTATGCTTATATAGCGCTGTTCATTCAAAAAATTAACATTATCTATATTACGAATTGATATTCCAATAAGTTCCGGTCGCGCGTATTTAACTTTTTCCCCTAAAACTTCCAGTGAACAATTGCTTTCTAAAAAATCAAAAAGCTCAACTTGGTGCCCGGCTAAAACCAGAAATTTTGCCACCATACTCAACCCCAGAGGATAAACTGAATAGGGGGTAGCTGAGATATTGGAAGATATAAGTAAAACTTTCATAAAATAGTCCTTACTTCGTTCGGACAATTGCAAATTGCAAATTGTAAATTGTAAAAGTCAAATTAAACATCTCCCTTGCTCTTTCATTTTGCATTTTTCACTTTGCACTTTGCATTTTTGCACTTCCTAAACACTAAACTGCTTCTCGGTGTACCTGTTGTGGTTGCCTTTTTGTTTCAAGAGATGTCCTTTTGTACGTTCTGTCCCTTTTTTCTTTCTCAATAACTTTAATGTACAGCTTTGCCATTTTTAATTCTTGACTGCAATCAGCATAAAAGGCTGTCCAGGCATAATCATACATCTTTTGTAAAGAATCTACGCTCATCTTTGCAGGCTTAAACACAACTTCCCCGCCGGTATACTTAATCCAATCATTATGAAGTATTCTTTTTTCCTCTTCTAATTCGGCCCTTACCGGAGTATGAGGAAAAGGTGTAAGTACGGTAAACTCTGCCAAATCAAGGTTTATCTCCAGGAGGAAATCAACCAGCCGCTTAATATAATCTTCATCATGATGGTCAAGGCCTAAAATAACTGTCCCCTCTACTCCTATGCCGCGCTCTTTTAATCTTTTTATACGCCGGCGCATATAATCAGAAGTATCTACTATTGCCTGATACACATACCAACAGCCGGCTTTGACAGCTAAATCTAAAATCTCATCGTCATCCTTAATGGGATGAGATATCCATTTCTTTTTCATTGGAGCTATGGCTTTAAACAATTCTTTCTCCCACTCATCATCCTGAGCTAAAGAATTATCAACCAAAAATAAACGATTATTGTTAATGCTCTCAAATTCTTTTACCACTGCTTCAATGGGGCGCGGCCGGAAATTACGCCCCCCAAGATAAGGAGTACAGCAAGGAAAACAATTAAACCGACACCCCCTTGAAGCATGCACTAAATCAACCATTTGTACTCCCCGGAAATTATACAGCGCGCGGTTTAAAATATCTCTACGCGCGTTTGATATCAATGCTGTATCGGGAAATTCTAAATGATAATCATATACTTTTTTAAGCGCATCCTTTTTAAAATCCTCCACAACAGCCGCAACGCGGCCTTCGCTTTCACCAAGAAATAATGAGTCGGCATGAAGCAATGTTTCTTGAGCGTGAAGCTGAACAGCAATTCCTCCAAAAACAACCTTTTTACCTTTAGCTCTATACTGATCGGCGATTTCCCAGGCACGGGGAATTTGACAAGTTAACATAACCGAAATAAAAATCAAATCAGCATCTTCATTGAAATCCAGACTTTCTACGTTCTCATCACAAAAGGAAATTTCCAAATCCCGCGGCAGGCTGGCGGCAAAAACCACCGGGCCATGAGGCGGCAGATTAAATTCCGGCTGATTTTTTAATTTAGGCCAGCGGGGGTATATTAATTTTACCTTCATAGCTTGAATTCCCTTTTATATGCTCATCATTTAGCCCTTGACATTCATATATGTGTATGTTATATTTTATACAGAATTAAGATAGTTAAAAAGGACTGGGGATTCCCGGTCGACAGGCAATTCTGATTGCTCGGAATTGCCTGTTTTTTTATGGAAACACCTTCAATCCTCTTATCAGTCCCTTCCCCTTATAAAACTTCCTCGAAATATACGATATATGCCATTTTCCACCTTTTTGCTAAACCGTCCTAAAACCATCAACGCCTTTTGACTTCATAATCCGCACAGCGTTAGTTTTAAGCCAATCGTTATTGACAAAACCTTGATCTAGACAAACTCTATTTTGACATTTTTCAACCACTGCCGTAATGACTTCTTTTGCCAGCTCGCATCCAAGATCTTTAAACTTTTGTTTACCGTTTGGATTAGCTAAACTTACTGCAGATACCTACACATTCCAATATCCACGATTTGTCACGCGTATACTCTCATGAATTACACAAGTCATTATTTATTCTGTATTTTTATATCATATTCTCTTCTATCTGTTGGCATAGCCGAACCAAAATCCCCCGCTCTTCCGTATTGAATTACTTTCCCGTTCTCTAATGTTACCCAAAAATACTCTCTATCCTTCCAAGTCAAGTCCACAGTAGGATATAAAATATATTCTAAAATTTCTTTATCGAATTCACCTTTAGAGGAAGCGGGAATTCCCATTACTTTTATTACTTGCGCCTTAGTCATACCTAAACTTACAAGATTGGTTCTTTCTGTATTCTTTTTTTCAGTTACCTTTTCCTTCCTACCAACAAAAGGTATTCTAACGCCAAACTTTACCTGTTCTATTTTAGATATCTTGTTATCCTCAAAATAAATCCTCCATCTTTTATCCCTTGCATTATATTCCCAGAAATTGCTAAGTTTAGGGTCAGGCACTATCCAATCTGGAGGATATCCATATGTCATCAAGACGGTTTCTTTATTCATCCCATAATTAATTTCGCCGCTTTTAACACTCTTTTGCTCTTCAAGTGTAAGCTTGAAGAAAGCTCCGTCTTCTGCCATAGTATCTTCTTTTGTGAAATACCTATCAAATAGCTGTGTCATGTTAATTATACTTTTTCGATAAAGGACTAAAGAAAATGTGGATCCTGAATTTATAAAAGCTGATGAGGAATTAACGCTAAATTTTATTTCACGTCCTTTACAACGAAGTATCTCCACCTTTGTCCCTATTGGCAATATAGAGCCCAGAAGAAGACTATTAGCAAAAATTTCTTTCGGATTAGTATACCAAATATTTACTTTAGTATAATAGGTTTGACCTATGGGATTAGAATCCCGAACATTTCTAGTAATATATTCTGCTGAAGCACACCCACCAATCAACACCACTAACACTAATAAAACAATTACTTTTTTCATATCTCCCCCTTTTTTTTTACTATTTCAATGCTAACGCGGCGTTTACTCCGCCGAATCCTGCGTTATTAAGTAAAATGACATCACCCTCTAGATTGCGCTTTTCTGATGAGGCCCAACCCCAATATTTTTCCACCAATATTTTTTTGCGAGTTCTTTTGTTGGTAAGAGTTTTTTTAACTTTTTCTAGGAAGCTCTAAGGCATCCATTCATAACCGGGGCCATCATCTTCATCGGTTATGTCTTCACACTTCCCTCCTTCACAGAAAACAATTGCCTTTGATTTAAAATGTAGCATTTTCTTGTAATATGGTACGGATCTGGCCTCATGATACTGAGGAATATATGTAGTATCTTGCCCTGAATATGTTCCGGTACCGGATGCGTAACCACCAGTGCCATAGGCGTTGGCTTGGGCTTTGCCAGTATGGTATGTTGTTATTGGCTCATAAGTCGTATAGCTTGGATAATATCTTATCCCACTTTTTTCTTCAACGCCGATATTCCAATTAATTACGGCATCAGCACCAACCTTTTTAGCAGTTTTTGCTGCTTTTTCCTTTAATGAATCGATAACTTTATATTGGCGATGCTCAACTATATAATGAAATTCACCAATAACAGCATATGTTCCTTTTTCGTAAGGATTGTTGGGATGAATAGGGATTTTGAAATCCTTCGGCTTAACCTTATGCCGTTTTTTGGTTTGAAAGGTAAATCCGGACCTTCCAAAAATCTTCTTATGAAAATTCCATTTTGTCACTACGCAGCCAGTCAATGTTAAACAAACGATTAGAAATAGAATTATTTTTTTCATTTTTCCCTCCGAATTTATTTTCTTCTAACACAAAAATCAGCAGTTGGGTATTTTATGATTATTTTTCCCGAGACGCGAACAAAAAAATCACCTCCTTTCTTTTTTGATTTATTATTTTTAAATCTAACCACAGCTAACTCCCTTTACCGATTCATCAACTGACAAAACAAAACAAGCGGATTTTTCCTGATCATTTTCAACGACTAGTATGTTTTGCATATCACTGCCACGCAGTATGCCTTTAGCATCTTGCAATAGCCTGCTAAAAGAAATATCAAAAGAACTTTCATAAAAAAGCGGACCATGCAATTTAAAATGAATTGCTGCCTCAGCCAAAGGGCTTGTGGCCAAAGTATAAATAAAAAGGTTTGCCCTTGAGCTTTTTCGGCCGTTAACAACGTAATCTTTAAAATATTCCCGGTTTGCCTCTACGGCCCCTTGAGAGTTTGTCCCGATAATTCCTATATTCTGCTTGCAATCTTTTTGATACGCGATATTCGCATCTCCTAAAGCCAAAGCAACCAAACAACAAGTCATCTTAGATACGAAATCAAACCTGGCAAAGTTTTTAACCGGAAATAAAAAAACTTTTTCTTGTTTAAGCTTTACGTATAAATCGTCTATATTATTATAACTACCTAAAATCTTTTTTTCTGTAGTACCATAATTTGCCTGATTTATCCAGGCGGCTCCTTTAACTATAATACTTTTTGCCTTATCCTTGCAGCAACACCGCGGCATTTATACCTCCAAACCCAGCATTTACCGATAAAACTATGTCTTTATCAAACTTTTGAGTTTTATTACTAACCCAGCCTTTAGCCTCATCGTCTACATCGCGCAACCCAACGGTTGGCGGAACAACTTTTTCCTTTAATGACTCTATAGCAATAATCGCTTCTATGAGTCCGGCGGCTCCCATAGTATGGCCGGTTGCGCCTTTTATGGAATAGGTTGGCAGGCTGTTTTCAAATACACTCTTAAAAGCTTTCATCTCCATAGAGTCATTATACAAAGTACCCGTACCATGAGCGCAAATTGAGCCGATCCGCTCTTTTTGTATCTCTGCGCGCATAACTGCCGCCTCAATCGCCAAAGCTAACCCTCCTCCATCACGAATAGGCCCGGTCATATGATTAGCATCATTACTTAATCCCCAGCCAATAAGTTCGGAAAGAGAGTTTCGTTTTTCTTTTTTTGCTCTTTCGGCGCTCATCAAAAGAATAAATCCCGCTGCCTCGCCAATACTTAATCCCGCCCTGTTCTCATCAAAAGGACGCGCTCCTGTCTTATCCAGCGCCATCAACGAAGAAAACCCGGAAAAAACAAATTCACTTATACTGTCACAGGCAACGACTAAAACACAATCCTGGCGGCCGGAGGATATCAAAGAACCGGCAAACCCGAGAGCGGTATTTGCCGAAGAACAGGCCGCAGAAATAGTAACTGCCGATTTTACGCCGATTAAATCTTTAACTTTATCCAATAAATAATTAGGGTTACTTTTTTTATAGTCGCCTTGATTATTTAATAAGGCACGCTCTAGAATTTCTATTTCCCCAGTTGTAGTTGCTAAAACCAAAAAACTATCCTGAGTGATTACCCTATTTTCTAAAAGAGGCTTTAGCATCTGCATAACTAAAGATTCATCCGTATCCACCTTTAACCCCTCAATGGCAGCCGCGGATTGGGATTGAAAATTTTGCGTGTTAAACCGGCTTAATCTTTTTATTGCGGTTTGGCCGGATAAAAGGTTCTCCCAGCAAAGATTAACACCTCGGCCAAAAGCAGTTACCATATCATAATCAACTATCACCGGCCTCATGATAACCCTCTCTTCGTTCGGATAATTGCAAGATGCAAATTGTAAATTGTAAAACTCAAAATTAAACAATTGCACACAAAGTTCATCTCTTTTGTCCTATCATTTTGCATTTTTCATTTTGCATTTTGAATTTCCTAAACATTAACGCTCAAACTCTCCTTTCCACCATTAGCTACCGTTAAATGGATCTGAGCGACTTTATTATTATTTACGCTCACTTTTACTTTCACTAAAACATCCTGGCATAATCTTTCCTCTTGGTATTTAAAAATGAGCTCATCGTTTACAGAAACCGGAGAGAAAAACTTAGCGCTGACAATTTCTTTTAATTGTGGCTGGGAATTATTTTTTTCTTCATAGATTACCAAGGCTGCCTGGATTTTACAGACACCGGGAAGAACCGGCCGGCCGGGAAAATGCCCCTTAAAGCCTATAAAATCCTCATCAAAAATAAACTTAGCTTCTGTCTCAGTGGCTGAAACGTTTTTAAGATAAACCATGCTTTTTCTTATTTCCTGTCTAATCCTATTCATGGCCGTATTTCTCTAAGCCGGGAAACCAGTTCGTATTTATATCTATGGTGTTTAAAAACAACTCCCGCGGGATAAATTTTCCCATGATTATTATGCCACTGGTAATAGGAAACGCTCCAGATGAGCCTTTCTTTTTCATAATAATTCTTGGTAATAAGCAAGTTGTCCATGGGGATACCCTCATACCCTTGCGGGCACAGGCGGGCACAAATAGACCCTCCTGATACCTTGAAAGGAGGGGTCTTATCCACACCGGCGAATACATGTTCTAAAATCCCCTCGTCTTTTTGATGCCTGAAAATTACTTTATTTCTTGTTTTACGAATCTGGGCATCTTTTGAAGGAATACGGTTAAAATAAATTCTTTTTATATCTTCGGCTACCGCCTTACTTAGATCTCCCAACTCACTGAACTTCTCTAAAACAAAATTGGTTTTAACCTCATTTTCGCAAGCCGTAATCTCAAAAAGCTTTACCCCCACAGGATTAAGACAAGCCACCTTAAATATATTATTTCGTGTATCAACATAGGTGTAGCCAATGCCGGAGAAAGCTCTACCTCTATATTTAAAAACAATTGTATCAATTAGACTAAACTTTTCAGGAAGCAGCTTAGCAAATCTCTCCGGCAGTTCTTTTGCGTCAACGTCTCTGGTAGAGACATACCGCACCTGCCTAAAAGATGCTCTACCGCAGCCGCTGGAAAACACCAATAAGAAAATAATTATGTATCGCATAAATTAGGCTCGTTTCACTGCTAATTTAGTTTATAGCTTATGGTTTATAGTTTATAGCTTAAAAATAACTAACATTGAATTTCCTGAGCAGCGAGTTAATCCTTACTTCGTTCGGACAACTGCGAATTGTATACCCCAAGGGCACAAGCACCCTGACGGGCACCGGCAAGTCAAATTAAACATCTCTTTTAGCCTTTCATTTTGCACTTTGCAATAAAATGTATTTTATTAGCTATCTACATTTAGAAGGCCATAATCTGTACAAAGAAGGTGTAACGAACAATGCCGTAAGGCAACCTGCCGACACACCTACAACTAAAATCAGGCCTATAGAAAATAACACCGGGTGCTTCGCGAACAAAAGCGCCCCTGCCCCGATAAGAGTTGTAGCTGCCGATAAAGATACCGCTAAAGATGTTTGGGTTTTTAAATTATGATGCGCGCTATAAACCATGAATATCCCATAATCAATGGATAAACCGACAACTACCATGGCAGCGATTATTGCCGGCGCGTTAAATGCTTTCGCCGTAAGCCCCGGTATAGCTAACATTGCCAAGATAGCTGTAAGTACAGGTGTTAAAGAAAGTGTTGCCAAGCGTATATTCCTCAACAATAAAAAGGTTAAAAACAAAATAAGGCCTCCCGCGATTACAGACAAAAACACTACCTCTCTTGAGACTGCCCGGGAAATAAACCGCGCTAACGCTCCTCGGGAAACAATAAAAGCCTGCGGATAGCTCTTTGTCAATGAGGCTAGTTTTTGCAAATAATTTTCTTCATCTGGGAAAAATGAAATCATCTGATAGCCGCCATCTTTATTAATTAAAAAGCGGCTTCTTAAATCACTTAGAAAATTAATTTCTCTGGGAATATCTTCTGAGATTTCGCAAGCATAAAGATTATCGAAAAAAGGACTAAAAGCATCCGGAGAAAAATTATAAGCCTGCCCGTGCAAAGCCAATAAATCCTTTAGCTTTTTTTCATGGCCATGTTTCCAAAAATTCTCCCATTGCTGGTAACGGTGCTTTCTGACTTCTTTTGACGGCCATACCGAAGAAAAACTTATGAATTTTTCGTTACCGATTTTCTTAACTGCCTGAGCATAGATATCATCGCTAAGCTGGTTAACTTTACTAAGAGTATCTGCCTGCACCACAAAAATCGCCGGCTGAGAGCGTGCCTGCCATACTTGGCTAAATGCTTCCTCTGTCTTAATTATCTTCTCTGAGCTTCCGTCGAACTGCCTGAGGTCATTCGCAAAAGTAAATCCCTTGGTAAAAAAAAACAGTATTGCCGCCGCCGCAAGCCAACAAGTTACACTTAAGCTGTCAGAAACTTTTTTAATTGCGTTTTTTCGGTTAAAAAATCTAACCCCATTAGATAGTAAACCCCTCAGGATTTTAGGTATCC
Organism: Candidatus Omnitrophota bacterium; assembly: GCA_018823915.1. GTDB lineage: Bacteria > Omnitrophota > Gorgyraeia > Duberdicusellales > 4484-171 > JAHJHM01. Next base: position 499 of record JAHJHM010000140.1, on the reverse strand, counting down.
AACGGGGTAAACATCTAACGGGGTTTACTTCCGCGGTTTTATCTAAAAAATGCGGCAGTAAAAATAAAGCATAAAAAAGACAAAGCAAGATACTAAAGATAGAAAAAAGGGCAAGCTGATGATACCCCTTGGTGCTGGACGCGAAAAAAGAAACAAAAACACTTATTGTAGTTAATGCCCCTATTGTGATTGGTTTTGCGATTTTTTTAATTAAATCTTCTCGATTACCGCGAGCGGCTATGCACACGGCTATATAAACATGTATCCCATAATCAATGGCTATGCCGGTAACAACTACTCCCATACCAATAATAAAATAAGAAATCTTACCGAGGATCAACGAGGCCAGGTTAATGGCAACAACTATAGAAGCAAGTGGAAGAATAAATACGATACCTGTTCTTATATCGCGAAAAATAAACAGAAATAACAGCAAGAATAAAATTCCCGCGATAGTAATTGTGAGACGGATATCTTTTTTTATAACATCTTCATTGCT